>JANWHF010000001.1 GCA_025450555.1 Tepidisphaeraceae bacterium
ATCATCGGCGCGAGGGCCGTGGTTACAGCATGGGACATAAGGCTCCTTTGTTTGGAAGTAGATCTTGAAGAATTCGGCGATACGCGCGTCGCCGAAACGCGTGGAACACATCCCATAGATAGGTGTCTATTAGGCATCCTATTCGTGTAACAAAATCGATTTGATAAAATCAACTGTATCACTGCAAAAATAAAACACTTCGTAAAAATGACTTGACAAATGAAACGCAAGGTGGAGTTTAGAGGTCCGATTTGCACGTACGGCAGGCGACGGAAAGACGGGGTTACAATGACGCGCGCCGAAAACGCGCGCGTCACCACGTAACACCACTAATTTAACTGACTTACATCACAATTGGGGTGAAATGACACAACTCGCCGCGCGCGTCATTTTGTGTCGTGCGACCGGCTGTCGCAGCTACTCGGGCTTGGGATTCTGCGGAGGCCCTTCGGGCGAGGGCGGAGCCTGCGGCGGCCCCTGGTGGAAGTTGGCGTAGCGCTGCTGATGCTGCTGGAAGGCCATGCCGAGCGTATCGAGCATACGGGGGATCTGCTGGGCCGACAGATAGGCCCGGCACGATACCGCGGCGGTGGGGAAGAAGCCGGTGATGAAATCGAAGCAGAATTCCGAGGGGCCGTGCGCGATCAGGAATGAGTTGGCGTAGCTGCCGCTGTAGAGATCCTCAGGCAGTTTGAAATGCTCGTAAATCTCCTGAATGCTGGGCTTAGGCTGGTTCGGGGGCGGCTTGGGCAGGGGTGTCGGGGCGCCGAAACTCTGAATATATCGGTTCAGATTTTCCCGCAGGCTTTGGACAAATCCACCCATCACCGGCGGGGAAATGATCACCCGCGCCACGATCGTGGACGGCCGCGACAACGATTGCAGGAAGTCGACAATGAACTCGGTCGGCGTGTCCTGGATGCAGATGCCGGTGCTGAAGACGCCCTTGCCGACCTTTTCAGGCACCCGCGCGGCGACCGGTGCGTGGCTGAACTTCTGGCTGTAAGTCGCTGGATCGCCTGCGGGTTGGGCGGGCTGTCCTTCGGGGCCGGGGTTTTGCGGAAGATCGCTCATTTAATGTTGTCCTGCGTCGGCGGATGAGCCACGCGGGTGGCCCCTTGGAGCAGCGCAATCCTACCGCATGGTTGGCGCATGGCAACTGTGACTTTTACAAGCCCAGCGAAGTCTGCTTTGGAGCGGGATTTATGGAATCCTCGGCGCAGCTTGACTTGACGCTTATCGGACGGCGCATAAAGTGTTTCGCCACGATCCACCGGCCCGCCAAGCCGCGTTTTGCATCAAACTTTGCATGCGAAGGATCGTAATGATCGATGTAAGTGGCGCGCAAGCGATATAAAGCCTTGCGCGGCCGGGGCGTTTTTTTGAAAGCGCCAACGGTTGTTGACAAAGGAGCCGCTGTGAAAATCGAGCCGCAGTAGAGGCTCATGCTGACCGAAACTCTGCACGGTCAGTGTGGGCCGTGCATGGGTGGGAAGCCCCGGATGGCCTCCCGCTGAGCGTCGGTCAGCGACACCCGAAGCTCACTTGCCGCGATACCCGGATAGCAACGGATCACGATCCCGGCAAGAACCGAATCCCGCAGGGGCCGTTCCCGACATTTCATCGGGAGACCGGCGGTCGCTCAAAGGACAATTGGTTGTTGCAGTTTTTCGCGGAAGCCGACTCTGGCTGCCGCGGGTTTTGTGTTCACACGAGCTCCCCGAAAAAAGGGGCGCAGTTTGCAAGTGATGAAGGGAATTCAATGGCACGCGACATGAGCAAGATCCGCAATATCGGGATTGCGGCCCACATCGATGCCGGTAAGACGACCGTCTCCGAGCGCGTTCTCTATTACACCGGAAAAATTCACAAGATGGGCGAGGTCCACGAAGGCACCGCCACGATGGACTTTGATGAAGAAGAACAGAAGCGCGGCATTACCATTAACTCCGCCGCCACCACCTGCCCCTGGGACCGCTTTGGCGAGCGCTACACGATCAACCTGATCGATACGCCCGGCCACGTGGACTTCACCGCAGAGGTCGAGCGCTCGATGCGCGTTCTCGACGGCGCGGTGGCCGTCTTCGACGGCAAAGAAGGCGTCGAAGCCCAGTCGGAAACCGTCTGGCGACAAGCCACCAAGTACAGCGTTCCGCGCGTTTGTTTCATCAATAAGATGGACAAGCTCGGCGCTGATTTTGACTTCAGCTTCAACAGCATCCTCGAGCGCCTGGGCGCCCCGGCCGTTGCCGTGCAGATTCCGATCGGCCAGAGCAGCACCTTCAAAGGCATCATCGATCTGATCCGTGGCGTGGCGATCTACTACAACCTCCAGGACGAAAAGGACAAGGGCAAGACCATGATCGAAAAGCCCATCCCGGAGGAGGAAAAGGAGCGCTACGAGAAATGGCGGCACGTCCTGGAAGAGAAGGCCGCCGAGCTGGATGACCACCTGACCGAAAAGTATTTGAACTCGCAGCCGCTGACCGAACAGGAAATTCGCGCGGCGTTGCGGAAGGGAACCATTGCGTTCAAATGTCATCCGGTTTTCTGCGGGTCGGCATTAAAGTACGTCGGCGTTCAGCGCCTGCTGGACGGTGTAATTGACTATTTGCCCGCGCCGACCGACCTGCCGCCGATCCATGGACATGACGTGAAGGATCCGGAAAAGCTGATCGAGCGCAAGCTGTCGCCGGATGAGCCCTTCTGCGGGCTGGCGTTCAAGATCGTCAACGATCAGCACGGCGACCTGACCTACGTCCGCGTGTACAGCGGCCGATTGGAAAAGGGCAGCCGCGTGCTCAACAGCAATCGTGGCAAGCGCGAAAACATCTCGCGCATGTTCCAGATGCATGCTGCCGATCGCAATCCGATCGACGTTGCCGAAGCCGGCGACATCGTGGCCTGCATCGGCATTAAGGAAGCCCTGACCGGCGACACGCTCTGCACCGACGACGCGCCGATCATCCTCGAGAAGCCGACCTTCCCTGAGCCGGTTATCTCGATGTCGATCGAGCCCAAGACGACGGCCGACAAGCAGAAGCTCGGCGAAGCCCTCACGACGCTCAAGCGCGAGGACCCGACCTTCCAGGCCAATTATGATGAGGAAACCGGCCAGACCATCATCAGCGGCATGGGCGAGCTTCACCTGGAGATCCTGCGCAACAAGCTGGTGCGCGATCACAAGGTGGAAGTCATCGTCGGCAAGCCGAAAGTGGCCTACAAGGAAACCATCACCAAGCACGTTCAGAACGTGCGCGGCAAGCACGTCAAGCAGTCGGGTGGTCGCGGTCAGTACGGCGACTGCACCATCAACATCGAGCCGTTCAACGGCGCCGGTCTCGATGCCGAGGCGCTCAAGAAGCTCGGTTGGGAAGACGGCATCGCCTTCGAAAACAAGATTTTCGGCGGCACGATTCCCAAGGAGTATATCCCGTCGGTGGAATATGGCGTGCGCATGGCCGCCAAGACAGGCGTTTTGGCCAGCTATCCGCTGATCAACGCGAAGGTCACGCTCGTGGACGGCAGCTATCACCAGGTGGACAGCTCGCAGATCGCCTTCGAGCTGGCCGGGCAGCTTGCCTTCCGCGATGCGGCCACCAAGGCCGGTTTGACGCTGCTGGAGCCGATCATGAAGGTCGTCGTCACGACGCCCGAAGATTTCGTCGGTAACGTGACGGGTGATCTCAATCGCCGCCGCGGGTTGATCGCCAACAGCGAGCAGCGCGGCAACACGCGAATCGTCGAAGCCGAGGTCCCGCTGAGCGAAATGTTCGGCTATACCACCGAGCTTCGTTCGATGAGCCAGGGCCGAGCCAGCAGCGCCATGGAGCCACTGAAGTACGCCCCGGTCCCTACTAACGTGAAGAACGCGATCCTCGAGGAAATCGGGTAATCGCACTCTTCACAACGACGCAGCAATGCACGAGGGACGAGTCGAAAGGCTCGTCCCTCTTTCATTGGCGGATTGAGCGCAATCGATCATCTCGTCAATGTCACCTTTTCCCACCTCGGCAGAATACTGTTGCCCGCAGTTCCGGCTTGATTAGACTCTTTGGTACTTGTCCGAAAGGAGCGGACGAGCCTTGGCGAATCTGCGCGAAGATGCCGAGATATTTGTCCGCAAGGGATGAAGGACGCGGCATCCATGTCCTGCTATTTACACACGATCGCAACTTTTTCGGTTTTTTGTTGATTCTGCCGGGCTGGATGAGGTAAATATTCGGCCGCGAATGGTCCTTTTCAGTTCCATGCAAACTTCGTCGCGACCTGCCTTCGGGCGGGCCGCTGTCATTGCGCCCATCGGGCGCTTTGGGAGTTTGCCTTCGATGGAACTGACTCATGGACCTCAACCAAATCTACAGCAACCCCGGTCTTGAAGCGCGCCGTCGTGCCCTGCTGGGGCGTCTACGGTCCGAACCAACCCTGCACAATGCACTCGAAGACTCGAGCTCAATCGCGCGCGAGATCGATCTGGGCTTTGCCAGCTTTCGCAAGCAGAAAAAGACGCAACTGAGCAGGTGGATCTCGGAATGTGCGCAAACGCTGGACGCGACCCAGCGGGAAGCGTTTCGCACACTCCTGATGGCGATGTCGCCGTTCACACGGATGATAAGCCAACGCAAGTACATCGGCGGAATGTCGCGCCTTGCAAGCTTTTCGTCACGATGGCTGCGCGGGCCAGCCGGATTTTCGGCACGCTCCTACAGCGCGAGCCGACAGTTCAGCGAGTTGTCGCGGTATCTCCTCGCGCGTTGGCCGGTGCCGACATTCTTCGATGAGGCATGGACCGAGCACTCGACCGACACGCAGCGCGAATGGTTCATTCACGTTGGCATCGGCGGCAATTTGCGCACGGCCACCGGACTGCCGTTTCCGTTGACCAAAATGATGGCGCATCACGCGCTTCTGGCACCGGATGATGTGTCGATCGTGGGAGCGCTTCGATGGGGCCAGGTGCGCGCGCTGGGCGGCAGCGATCGACTCGCCCATACCCTTCTAAACACACGGCTGCGCGAGCCGCAGGTCGCCGAGCCCTTCTGGCTCAGCGTCCTGCAATTCTTCATCGCCAATCCCATGCTCGATCCGCACCAGGTCGGGCCGATCGTAGACTGGATTCATAACGGGCGATTTGTCGGCGAGCCGCAGCGCATTGTTGACGGGATCGTGCGCGGCGGAACAATTCGACAGCCGAACTTGTCCATGAAGGGTCGATCGGTCCAGAGCGTGCTCCATCAAGTGGAACGCTGGCAC
>JANWHF010000002.1 GCA_025450555.1 Tepidisphaeraceae bacterium
ATCATGACCGGCGCGCAGCAGCCCGGCCGGCCGAGCATGGGCGCCTGGCTCAGTTATGGACTCGGTACGGAAAACCAGAACCTGCCGGCTTTCATCGTGATGATCTCGCAGGGCAGCGGCAACAAGACCGATCAGCCGATCTTTTCGCGCCTCTGGGGCAACGGCTTTTTGCCCAGCGAGCATCAAGGCGTGCGCCTGCGCACTGGAAGGGATCCGGTGCTGTATCTTTCGAATCCGCCGGGCGTCGATTCGGCTTCGCGTCGCGCGATGATCGATGGCGTCGATGAGCTCAATCGCATGGCCCGCGACACGTTTGGCGATCCGGAAATCAACACGCGCATCGCCCAATATGAGATGGCCTTCCGCATGCAGACCAGCGTGCCGGAGTTGACCGACCTGTCGGAAGAATCGGCGGCGACGCGCGAAATGTATGGGATCAAAGACAATCCCACCGACGGCGGCTTTGCCCAAAATTGCCTGCTCGCGCGGCGCATGGCCGAGCGCGGCGTGCGCTTCGTGCAGCTCATGCACCGCGGCTGGGACCAGCACAGCGACTTACCCCATCAGATTCGCGGGCAATGCCAGGATGTGGATCAACCCACCGGCGCTTTGATCGCAGACCTCAAGCAGCGGGGCTTGCTGGATGAAACGCTGGTGATCTGGGGCGGCGAATTTGGCCGAACCGTTTACAGCCAGGGCACGCTCACCAAGACCAATTATGGCCGCGACCATCATGGCCGCTGCTTCACGATGCTGCTGGCCGGCGGCGGCATCAAGCCGGGCATCGTCCACGGCGAAACCGACGACTACTGCTACAACATTGTCCGCGACGGCGTGCATATCCACGATCTGAATGCGACCGCCTTGGCCACGCTGGGCATCAACCACGAACGTCTCATCTTCCACTTCCAGGGGCGCGATTACCGCCTGACGGATGTGCATGGGAATGTGGTGAAGTCGCTGCTGGCGTAACGCACTGTTTACCCAGGGCAAAGACGCGTGGCCGTCGAAGTCGTTTGGGAGCGATTTGGAAGGCGGTGCTCCTGCACGCCGTTCGCTGTCGCGGCGTTGCAGGAGCAATGCCCTCCAATCGGACGGCAAACAACCCCCGGCATTTCCTGGACTTACAACGCACTGGCCACGCAGAGGCGCCCTAATCCCGCCCTTGCGACCTCTCCCCAATTCTTGGGCTATATTTCGACTGTCCCTTGCCTCCTCCGCTCGTGCGGCCCGGGCGTATGGGCCGCGTTGAAGTTTTCGGAGTAACGCAGACGTGAAGTATTCAACCGCAACCGCGCGGCTCGCCCGCGCGGCGCGCCCCATTGTCGAAATGCTCGAAGGCCGTCGCCTGTTGTCCACCACAATGGGCACCGACACCGTCACTACAACCGGCACCGTTGCGCTCAACTCGACGACGCTTGCCCATCCATCCGTTCTTTCCAGCAGCCCCGCGAGCAGCGCAACGAAAATTTCGCTAGACGCATCGATCACCTGCGATCTCAACCTCCCTAATGCCGGCCTTGATCCTTCGACGCTGAACAGCAACACCATCACGCTCGTTCGCAGCAGCGATCAGTCGGCGGTGCCGATCGTCGTCAACACGTCAGGCGGCGGCGATTCGATCGTCTGCGATCCGCTGACCAATCTACAGGCCAACACCAGTTACACCTTTACCGTCACGTCTGGCGTGGCCGACCTCGATGGGGCGACGATGACGCCCTTCTCGATGAGCTTCACGACCGGCACGGCCGTCAGCCCCGCGGATCCGAGCGTCGGCTTTCAGCAGGTCTCGCTGCCGACCGCGACCGGCGTCGCCTTCACCTGCGTGCGTTTCGGGCCGGATGGAAAGCTTTACGCCAGCAGCGAAGACGGCCGCATTTTCCGATACAGCATTTTGGCCGATGGAACGCTCAGCCAGCCGCAGATCATCACCTCGCTTCAATCCGCCAACGGCGGCCAGCGCCTCATCACCGGCTTCGCATTCGATCCGCATGCCACCGCGGCCAGTCCGATCATCTGGGTTTCCAATAGCCCGTATCAATTCAGCAACGGTCCCGATTTCACCGGCAAGGTCACGGTGATGAGCGGCTCCGATCTGCAGACCGTGCAGGATGCGGTCATCAATCTGCCGCGGTCGAATCAGGATCACTCGACCGAGCAGCCGGTGTTTGGCCCGGATGGCGCGCTTTATTTCTGCCAGGGCAGCAACACGGCCATGGGCGCGCCGGATTCGACCTGGGGGCTTCGATCCGAGCATGAATTGACGGCCGCGATTTTGCGATTGGATGTGACAAAGGTAACGCCGGGCCAGGCGATCAACGTGCTGACGCCGGACGTCGGCGGCACCTACGACCCCTATGCCCCCGGCGCACCGCTGACGATCTACGCCACCGGCGTTCGCAATGCATTTGACATCATCTTCACCGCCAACGGCACGCTCTACGCCCCCAGCAATGGTTCATCGGCCGGCGGCAATACGCCGGCATTTCCCAACTCCGTCAACGGCACGCGCATCGATACCGGCGCGCTCTATTCCGGCCCCAATGTGCCGGGCCTGACGAATGCCTCGACGGCGCAGGATGACTATCTCTATCAGGTCGTCCAAGGCGGATACTACGGACATCCCGATCCCGCGCGCGGCGAATATGTTCTCGATGGAGGCAATCCCACTTCGGGCCTTGATCCTGCGGAAATTTCGCAATACCCGGTCAGCACCCTGCCCGATTCCAACTTCCGCGGCTATGCCTACGATCTGGGCGCGCATGCCTCGCCCGATGGGATCATCGAGTATCAGGACCACACGTTTGGCGGAAAGCTTCAGGGCGCGCTGCTGATTACCGACTACTCGGCCGGCAGCGATATTGTCGCGCTCATTCGGGATGCGAATGGAAATATCATCGGGGCCGAGCGCGGCATCACCGGACTCACGGGGCTCAATAATCCAGTCAATCTTGTCGAAGATCCCAGCACCGGAAACATCTACGTTGCCGAGTTGGGCGGCCAGCGCCTCGTGCTTCTGCGGCCGATCACGCCCAATCCGGTCGCATCCATCACCAAGACCGTGATGGTCTTCAACGACGTCGCCTCGTCCTTCACC
Organism: Tepidisphaeraceae bacterium; assembly: GCA_025450555.1. Taxonomy (GTDB): domain Bacteria; phylum Planctomycetota; class Phycisphaerae; order Tepidisphaerales; family Tepidisphaeraceae; genus JANWHF01. The sequence goes on from JANWHF010000002.1 coordinate 3,098, forward strand.
GGCGGCTCGGGTTCGAGCGCAGCTCAGACGCTGACGATCACCAACACCGGAAACGTCCCCCTCACGTTCGGCGCCGGCGCATTTTCGATCATCAATGATCCGACTGTGACCACACAGGATGCAGCTTTGTTTGTCATCACGAACCTCGCGAGCCTGCCCGCGAGTTTATCGCCCGGAGCTTCGGTCAATCTTTCGGTCACCTTCACCGCCAGCTACCAGGGCATGGCATCGGCTCTGCTTCACATCGCGAGCAACGATCCAAATCATCCGCTGCTGACCGTGCAGTTGCACGGCATCGGCACCAGCGGTCTTGGCGGCGCAAGCGAACCTTCCCTGGCCAGGATCCTGCGTGCTTACGACATTCCGACGATCGTTGGCGACGGCCCCAATGACGGGAACATGGATGCCAGTACGTTTTACCCGCCAACGCCCGATCCGAGCAGCCAGGAACTGCCAATGTCGCGCATGCTCAAGGCCGGAGATGGCCCGGTCAGCATCCAGCTATTGGCCAGTTTCAACGCTTCAAATCAGCCGCTGCTGCGTTTTGGCTATTACTCATCCGGTGACTCGACCAACAAGACGGAGCTGTTCACGCTCAATACCGCCGATGCCCAGACGACCAATCCGACACCACTGGGAGCGACGAGCTTCGATCCCGGCTCGACGGAATTCAGCCTCTATACGATTTTCCCGCACTTCCTTGATAACGGGCAGCCGCGCGCGTCCTACAGCGAGGACGCCTTCAATACATGGGACACCAACGTCCCGCGCAAGATCCGCTTCTTCCCGCTGGAAAGTGCGGATGGATCGATCGTGCCCAATGCCTATGTCTTTGCGGTCGAAGACAACAACATTCCCTTCGGCAGCATTCAGCCTTATGACTCCAACGATATCGTTGGCATCGTCCGCAATGTGAAAGCTGCCACCGATGTGGGCGGCGCGGCTCTGGGTCTGGAGAACATGGACGGCGCGCCGTTTAACAATCGGCTCATCTTCAATCACATTGAAGAGCCAAATCCCACCTACGGCGACGCGACGCACAACACTGCTACCCTCCGCCTGACCAACAGCGGCAGCAGCACGCTGACAATTACATCGGTGACGCTCTCCAATCCGGTTTGGTACGTGACGAATCTCCCGCGTCTTCCCATGCAGATCGCGCCGGGCGGCTCGTACGATCTTCAATTGAAATTCCAGACCGGCGTCGGCCCCGTCCACTTGGACAACCAGACCAACGATACCCAGACCGAAAACGGCTGGGCGCCCAATAAAGCCGGTGGCGTCTATACCGGCACGCTCACCATCACCAGCAACGATGCCTCGCGCCCGACGCGCAGCGTGCAACTGGCCGGCTATTGGCAGATGCAGACTGAAAACGAGAACGAGCCGGGCCTGCAAACGATCGTGAATCTGCTGGCGGGCTACCAGACCGTCATCTCCAATACCCAGCAGCCCAACTTCCCCGAAGGTGCAAACGCCCCGACCTACTACGGCGAAGAAGTCGTCTCGCCCTACTGGAACATCGCCAACTCATCGCAGCCGATCTCGGTCCTGCAACTCGATGGCTTCCATAACGAAGCTGATCTGTCGCAGACGCCGCCCGTGCTGACGCAACCGGTGGTGGATTGGTACGTGCAGGGCAGTTCGACTCACACCAAGCTCTTTACCGATGCCACGGACAACGGGCAGACGCTTTTCCCGCTCGCGCAGAACTCGACGTCCGTCGCGTCCGCGACCTTTAACCCCGGCTCCAGCACTTTCGGCTGGCTCCTGGACGGGAACTACAGCGACGATACCAAAAACAGCGTCGGTGGCGGAGGCGGTCATCATGTCCGCTACTATCCAGTGCGCGACCAGAGCGGGAATCTCGTCCCCAACACCTGGCTGGCCTGCCTCGATTACGGCAGCGCGACTTTTGAAAATTACGATTTCCAGGACATTGTCCTGCTGATCACCAACATGCGTCCTTCAGCGCAGCCCGCCGCTCCGACCGATGCGCAGGCTTCGGCCACATCAGCGGGCACGCTCCTGCAATGGGCGCCGTCCAGTGGAACGGTGACGGGTTACAACGTCTATCGCGGCACGTCAGCCACCAATGCATCGACATTCGTCAAACTCAATAGCACCGCGCTGACCAGCACGAGCTATCTCGACACGACTGCCCCCGCGGGCGTGATGTCCTACTATCGCATCACCGCCATCAACGGATCGGCCGAATCCCAGGGCACCGGCGCGATGGTGGCTGCGGTGCCCGCCGCGCCGACGACTCTTGCGGCGACCGCAATTGCCGCCGGACAAGTCCAGCTCACCTGGACCGCCAGTGCAGGAAACGTCACCTACCGAATCGAGCGCGAAGCGGTCGGTGGAGGCGGCTTTGTCGAAATCGCATCAGGCGTCACCGGTTCGAGATTCATCGACAACACGACCCAAGGCAGCACCACCTACGTCTACCAGATCCGGGCCGAAAACGGCTCGGGCCTGAGCCACTACAGCTCGACCGCGACAGTTACCACTCCAGTCGCGGTGGCTCCGACGGCGCCCACGAATCTCGTGGCAGGCACCGTCACCGGCAGCCAGATCAC
>JANWHF010000003.1 GCA_025450555.1 Tepidisphaeraceae bacterium
CCGCGCACGAATTAAGCGTTTTGACGCTTTTGGGTGCTAATCCGCTTACTTCGTGCGCGGCTCCCTTTAAATCATTCACGATCCGTGCGCGTTAGAGATCACGAATTCGCTGCGGACTGTTGCGATGGCACTCTAACGCGACCGCGATTTTCCCACTTCGATCACGTGTGAAACGTCCGCGTTGTCAGGCGACGGCATCGCAAAGCTTCGATCCATCGGAAGCGCGCCGTGCCGAAGCACGCTGTCGTCGCTCAAAGTCAGCTCCATTGTCGAACCGGTTTCGGGGAAGGCGAGCTTATAATCGCCCGCAATCCAGGGCCATTTTTCCTTGAGCTGGCCTGCAACTTCTATCTGCTTGAAAAGCCCAAGATCAGCCCGCAAGGCAATGCGCCCGTTCTGGTCGTACAGCAGAACCAGTTTCGGATGCAGGGTGTTCATGTCGTACCAGACCTCGCGAAGCGCGATCCATCGATCGGGAAGCGGCGCGACCCACAGAATTACATATGCGCGCTGCTGGCTGTCGAATCGCATGACCGGCGCCGGCTGCTGGCGGAAGTTCGTGTCGATCGGGCTCATCGCCAAAACGCTTAACACCAGATCCGGGCGAATCGGAATGCCCAGGTGATCGGGATCAACATTTTCCAGCGCGCGATAAGTCCCCCACCACATCGTATCCAGCTCGGGAATTACGCGCAGCCAGAATTGGTTGTTATTGCTACCGATGTCAAAGATGATTCCTGCCGGATCCTTTCGGCCAATGAGCCGAAGATCCAAGGACTGGCGATAAAGCAGCGTTCCTTCACCGTTGACGAAGTGAGCCTGTTTCTTCTCGTCGATAATGTTGGCCTTGTAATAAAGGCTCGACCAGAGACTGGGGATTTTTTCGTTATTGGCATTGATCTGCGCGACGACCCGGGCCATCGATTCAGTCGGCCCGGCATACGGATTCTGCTGGGGCGGAGTAACAGAATGGCAGCAGCCGGCAAGAGCGACCAGGCCCATTGCCGAGAGAAGAAGCTTCAATAAGCGCGCGTTGCGCCCGCCGGAATCATCAGAGTTCTTCATGCAGAATCTGGCTCAGTTGCTGGCTGACATCCGCCACCTGCTGTTCGGTGAGCTTCGGGTCGGCCAGTGTCAGGAGTTCTTCCTTGCCTTTCATGCGCACGATCCACACGTCCTGGTCATTTTCTTTCTTTGCTGATTCATAAACCACCAGGCGCTTGCGCATCAGGATCAGGCCAAGGACAAAGCGGAAGTGAATCTTTACGGGCTCAGTCGTGTCATTGAGCCGTTCGAAAAGCGTGCAGAGCACCTCATCATCGACAAACAGTTTTTTCTTTTCCTCGGCCTGGGGCATGACCATCTGCCAGAAGGCCAGCAGATTCTGCTTGTCGAAGTTGGGCCAGCATTCGCTCGAGATGTCCAGCCGCTCGATTCCCGATTCTGTTTCGCGAATGGCGGCGAAGCATTTTTCACCCGGCGCGATGACCTGCCCACAGACGGAACATTTGCCCATCGGTCGCGGGACATCGATTGCGCCAGGCTTAGTGGATTTGGCGGGAGCGGCCGTGCTCATATTCCTTCCTCCATGAAGCAAAGACTATCCGTCGCTCAATGGAGAGGCAACACCGCATCGAGCCGGTTGATCTGATACAGGCTCGCGGCTTTGCCGCGGAGATTGGAAAGATGAAGATCGCGTCCCTGGGCGCGAAGCCGCCGGCGGAGCAGCACGAGGCGGGCGAAGGCCGCCGTGGTGATTTCGCGGGCATTGCGCATGTCAATGACGACAGTGCGAGTTCCCGTGTCGTTGAGCACTTGCCGGGAGATCCAGCAGGCTTCCTCGTGGGACAATCGTTCCTGTTTGGGAATGACCGACGATTGGAAAAGTGCAACTGACACGACGTCACATCCGTGGCAGGGCGTGTTGACTGATGCGTCTGGAGCAACGCATCATCCATTAGCCCCAAAGCAATCCCTGGAACCCATCAACCGCGCCCATCCGTGAGCCGCAACCGGAATCTTCCTGCCTCCGGCTGCCGGGAATGGGTCCCGCATACTCCCGCATCATACTGACAAATTAACTTTAGCACGAGTTCAAGGCGCCGCCATTGTGAAGTAATTTTATGGACCGATGGACGCGCCGCGTTCGTTGGTTTATGACGTTTGTAGGGGAACAAACGAGGACAGACAAAGATGCTCATTTCTCAGCGCATCCGGAGACAGCTAGTCGGCGCTTTTTTTGCGGTTGTTGTATTTGCTGCAATTCTGACGGGGATGGGCCAGACGTTTGCCGGACCGTCGGTCGACGCGGCTCGCGAGCGATTTGATGCTGCGAAGATGGCCGAGGCGGACCATCTGATCGAGCAGGCCATTGCGCAGGACAACTGCCCTGGAGCTGTGCTTTGTGTCGGGCGAGGCGACCGCATTCTTTATCTGAAGGCCTATGGAAATCGCGCGGTTGAACCCAAACCGTTGCCGATGGAAACCGACACGATTTTCGATCTGGCCTCGCTTTCAAAATCGGTTGCCACTGCCCCGAGCATCATGATCCTGGTCGAGAGGGGAAAGATTCGGCTGGATGATCCGGTTGCGAAATACATTCCCGAATGTGCCCAGAACGGCAAAGAAGCGATCACCGTCAGCGATCTGCTCCTGCACATCAGCGGGCTGATGCCGGACAATGACGTCAGCGATTACGCCAACGGTCCGAAGGCCGCGTGGAAAAAAATCTTTGCGCTCAAGCTTTCATGGAAGCCGGAAACGCATTTTGCATATAGCGATTTGAATTACATCACGCTCGGGGAGTTGGTTCATCGCGTCGATGGGCGGACGCTGGATCAATTTGCGCACGATGAAATCTTCAAGCCATTGGGGCTGAACGACACCAGCTATAACCCGGATGCCAAACATCGCGAGCGTTGTGCGCCGACGCAGCAGCGCGACAACCACTGGATGATTGGTGAGGTTCACGATCCGCGCGCCTATGCGCTGGGCGGCGTGGCGGGTCATGCGGGCGTTTTCAGCACGGCGGCTGATTTATCACGCTTCTGCCGAATGATCTTGCACGGCGGCGAACTGGATGGCGTGCGCATCATGAAAGAAGCGACGATTCGCGAATGGATCAAGCCTCGGCCGGTTCCCGCGCCGGCGCTGGACCAGCAGGCCAGTCGCGTCGAAGGTCCGGCCCATCGAACCTACGGGTTTGATGTCGATACGCTTTACGCGGGCATTCGCGGCGAGCGATTTGATCGGCTCACCACTTTCGGCCACACCGGCTTTACCGGAACGGCCTTCTGGATCGATCCGCCAGACGATTGCTATTTCATTCTGCTGACCAACAGCGTTCATCCGAATGGCAAGGGCAATGTGCTGCGCCTACGCCATCAGGTGGCAACGATCCTGGGCGAAGCACTGCTTGGCCCGGCCCCCGCCGCCCTTCCCACAACTCGACCGGCGACGCAGCCCTCCACTGCAGAGGCGATCGCGCCATCACAAACGGTTCTTTGCGGCATCGACGTTCTTGAGAAGAGCGGATTTGCCGCCTTGGCAGGGCATAAGGTCGGATTGATCACCAACCACTCCGGCCGCGATGCCCAGGGGCGACGCACCGTCGATCTGCTGGCCCATGCGCCGGGCGTGCAACTGGTTCGGCTCTTTTCGCCCGAGCATGGCATCGACGGCATCCTCGACCAGCGCGTCAGCGACAGCACCGATGCCGCGACCGGCTTACAAATTATTAGCCTCTATGGCCCCAACAAAGCGCCGACTGCCGAGATGCTGCACGGAATCGACACGCTCGTCTATGACATTCAGGACGTCGGGGCGCGCTTCTACACCTACATCACCACGCTCGGACTTTGCATGCGATCGGCCGAGCAGAACCACGTCCGGTTTGTCGTGCTGGATCGGCCTAATCCCAATACGGGTCTGGTCGTCGCAGGCCCAATCGCGGACGAAAGACACCTGGGCTTTACCTCATTTGGCCCCCTGCCGCTGGTACATGGCATGACGGTTGGCGAACTGGCGCGCTTTTATCAGGGAGAGTTCGGCGTCCACTGCGATCTGGAAATCGTGCCGATGGAAAACTGGCATCGGCGGATGTGGTTTGACCAGACCGGCGTGGAATGGATTAATCCGTCGCCCAATCTGCGAAATCTCAATTCGTCATTGCTCTATCCGTCCATTTGTCTTTTGGAAGCGACGAATGTTTCAGTGGGTCGCGGGACGGATCAGCCCTTTGAGATGTTTGGGGCGCCATGGATCGACGCTCATAAGCTGGCCGAGGTCCTTAATGATTCGAATCTGCCGGGCGTGCGGTTTGTGCCACTGGAATTTGAGCCGGATACAAGCAAATTCAAGGGGCAGAAGTGTCGTGGCGCGTTCGCCATCATCACTGATCGCAATGCATTTGAACCCGCGCTCACCGGCGCGACGATCGTCTGGCAATTGCACCGGCTTTTTCCGAAGAATTTTGATTTCTCCGCGGTCGGACACCTTCTTCAAAATGACCAGGCGTTGGCGGCAATCGATCACGCCGCAAGTCCAGCCGATGCGGTGAAGGAGTGGAACGAGAAGCTGCCGGCCTTCGAAGCTTCCCGAGCAAAATACCTCATCTATCCCTGATGGAATCACTCGCAATCACGCCACAGTTGTAGCGGCGTTGAGCGCTTGCGCTTGATATAAAAGTGCCCGTTTCTGCGACGAAAATGCATCATCGAGCGTATAAGCGATTTCAGTGGTGAGTGGGAGCAGGTTCAGTGAAGACCGCAGGGCCAGGATCTGGCTTGGGTCCGGAATGCCCACGAGGATGTCCAGCCACGGCTGGTCGGTCGGCGCCAGGAACATCATTGATGGTGCGCGGCCCAGTGATGCCTCCAGCGCACCGGCCCAGGAGGCAATTGCTTCTGATGGCGTTGCTCCGCAGGAAGGAACGCGAACCTGCTCCGCATGCGTTGGCTGGTCGGCGCCAAAATCACTGTCGCGCAAAACGTGCAATATGCGGAGTAGCCCGGTCTCCGTCACTTGCTGGCAAGTCGCAATTTTCGCAAGTGCCTGTGAGCTGGAATTTGGCGAGCCGTCGGGCGAGGCATGAGCCGCCAGCGCGGCCAGGTCCTGCCGACCCTGCTCGACGACGGCAATCGCGGCATCGCGATC
>JANWHF010000004.1 GCA_025450555.1 Tepidisphaeraceae bacterium
ATCGTTTCCGGTGGTGGCGCTGACGTACAGGGCCATCTGCGACGGATCGCACGGATCGGGCGCGAGAGCCGCGCCATAGCGAATTAGGGCGACATCGTTGTACTGTAGATCGCCGTCTGCCTCATAGTTGTAGTCAACGGCAAACTTCTGGCCGCCGATGGTGATCATATCACCCTGTGCAAATTTGCCGGTGACGGTTCCGACGCCGGCAGTGTGGATGATTACGATCTCGTCACCGGGAATCGAGCTGAATCCGACGTTACCCGTCAGGTCGGGCGTGTTGAGCGTGACGTTGCCGGTGACATTCAGCTGATCGGACTGGGTGCCCGGCGTCGTTCCATTGAGATCGACACTGTAGGTCGAGCTGGCATTCATGACCAAGTTGCCGGAGCCCAGGATGCCCGGCCCGCTGATGCCCGGCGAAATCGTTCCGCCGGCGTTGCTGGTCACCGAACCGGTGATCGCGCCGTTTCCGATGAGCGTTGCGCCGTTATTGACGACGACGTCTTCGGTCACGACGCCCGGCACGTTGAAGGTCCCATCCGTGAAGGCCAAGGTTTCGACGCCCGTGTAATTGACCGGCTGTTGGCCGGAAGCCGTGGCACTCGACGAAGTGGTGACGTAGGTATTTGTGCTCCCGTCGAGATTCAAAATATCGGCTGCCGCGCCGCCGGTAATGTTGATGGTGGCATTGGGCGATGAGGTGACGTTGAACGTGTCGCTGCCGTTGTCACCATTGAGATTGACCGATCCGCTGCCGAGCCCTGCGCCGGTGACACTGAACGTGTCATCGCCATCCTGACCCCCGGCGGTAATCGTGCTACCTGCGCCGCTGCCGGAAATCGCGAAGGCATCGTTCCCATCCTGACCGCTTGCGGTAATTGTGCTGCCCGCGCCGCTGCCGGAGATTGCGAACGAATCATTCCCATCCTGGCCATTGGCGACGAGCGTGCTGCCGGCGCCGCTGCCAGTGACATTGAAACTATCGGCCCCCGCGGCGCCGTTGAGCGTCGTCGGAACGATCGTGTTGCTGACGTTAAATGTATCGATGGCTGCGTCGTCGCCGGTATTGCTCGAATTCTGCCCGTCCACGACTAGATCGGCCAATCCCGTTGGCGCGACGCCGGCACTGAGGTTGAACACGTCGGCGCCCAATTGCCCTTCGATGGTCATATGTTGCTTGTTAGCGAAGTTGACCAGCTCGAATGTGCCGTTGCCGCTGTTGATCTGTGCCGTCTGCGCTCCGTCGATGATCGGGCCATTGACGAGATTGATCAGATCGGCGCCCGCGGTTGCATTGAAGACGGCATTGGTGACGCTCGAGGTGTCGTCGATCGGCGAGAGATTCGAATAGGTGATGTCAGAGCTGTCCAACAGAACGGAGCCTGACCCCGGGCCTGTCGCTGTGTAGGTTTCATTGGTGAAGGATCCGCCGTGAAGAACCAGGCGATCGCCGGCACCGGTTCCGCCGTTGTAACTGAGTCCGCCGGTGGGGACGGGGTTGGCGGAGCTGAAATCGACGTTGAGCGTGTCGTCGCCTGCGCCGGTGTTCACTGCCATATCCAGCAAACCCGTGGCGGGCGCTGCCTGCAAAGTCACGGCGTCATTGGGCGATGCGCCATCGTTGGTTCCCGTATCGACTGTAAAGTGACCGACGTTGGTGAAGGTGAGTGGAACGAATCCGACGCCGCCGCTGGTGCCCGAAATGCGGTCCGCCCCGGCTGTGGCACTGTCTTCGGTCAGCACATCGTTGGAGTTGGGACTGACAAAGCTGAAGTTGGTGATGCCCTGCACCGACACCGCGCCGCCGAGCTGATACTCGGCCATGTTGATCGTGGTGCCGCCGGCGACGACTTTGCCGGAGTAATACGTGTTGTCATCGAGTTCCGTCACGGCGCCGGTTCCTGGGGTATAGGAGCCGCTGGATGCGCCATCGCCCAGGACGACGAGCTGATCATTTCCCTTCATGCCGTGGACGGTGACGTTGGCGTTGATGTTGGCATTGATCGTAACCTGGTCGTCACCGAGGCCGGTTTCGATCAGGATGCCGTTGGAGCTATCGATGGTATAGGTGTAGTCGCTGCCGATTTCCCCGGCGAAGCCTGAATCGCGATAGGCGCCGACACTGACATTGACGGTGGTACCGCCGCCGCTGGTGAGCGTGATTTTGTCCCACGCCCCGGTGCCGGTGACATAGGCAGGGGCGCCGGGCTTGTTGCCGACGTTGGGGTCGTTGGCCAGTTGTAGATATGGGCTGTAGCTGGCGGGCGATCCACTGTCGGTGGGAAGAGGATAGCGCGTGAAGAAGTCGAAGTTGGTGCGGTTGGGATTTCCTGCCGAGCCGACGATGAGATCCGACTGGGTCAGCAGCCCATCATCGCTGCTGATCGATCCGTTGTTGGTGTGCTGCAGGCTGAAGGTATGGCCCGGCTCGTGGCTGGTCGTGTAACCAAGGGCGGTATCGGCCAGCGATCCGGAGAAGCTGCCGAGAATGATATCGGCATAGGCGTTTGCCGAGTCGGGCCGCGAGTTATTGCTTCCGATATCAAAGCCCGATGCGATGCCGAATTCTCCCGAATCAATGGGAGTCATTGCATCGCAGAGGACATAGGCATCATTGTGGCCGCTGGCTTTGAGCGTATTGATGATATCGGACACGCTGGAGGCCGATGCGGTTTGCACGGTCACGTCCAGCTCTGAGTAATTTCTCTTGATAATCGACAGGACGCTGTTGCGCAAATCGGTCGCATCCTGGGTGTTGACGCTTCCATCGCCGTTGTAGTCGAACGTCACCAGCGGATTGAAGGGCTTGTAGGTCAGGGTATCGGAGTCGACGTAGTTGGCGCTGGTATCGGCGCGGGTTTCGGGGCGAAGATCAGGGCCCTGGATCCCGCCGTTGCTGAACGTGTCGCGAAGCTGCTTCACCGTCATTTGCAGACCGGCGGCGGGAAAGCTGTCGCCGAAATCGACATACAGATTGGCGGTCAGAAGCCGGCGGGATTCCAACTGCTCCCACACGCTGTACGTAGCGCGCAAAATCTGCCAATGACGCGGCCGACGCTTGGATGCTGGTGCGGACATGCGACCTCCTGCTCCGATGTGTTCCCCTGAAACCCCAGAACCTCAGCACTTTTCAAAGGAAGGTGGACCGGCGAACGCCGCGACCAGAAAAAGAAATGGCAACGCAAACCCGAGCCCGTCTCCCACGGAAGTTCATGGTGGCGAAATTTTGCTTGCATGTCAAATCAATTGTGATGGCGCGGATATATCCAAGCCGATCGAACGGCTCTCGCCGCGCGAACGAGCAGCGCGGAATAAAATTCGCGTTGGATCGCGCCGGTGTCATCCGAAGAACGATTCGGCCGGGGCAGTTCGCGGCACGGTCGGTTGATAAATTGGATTTTTGTTTTGTCGTTGGCGATCGAGCCAGGCGAGCCAGCGGCTCAGGCCGGAGTTCTCGAATGCGGAGACTTCGATCAGTTCTGCGAGCGGGTTGATTCCATGCACGTCCGCGCGAAATGCGCCTCGATTGAATATGACGTGCCGTTGGAGTTCGGCTTTGCTGAGGATGAGGACCTGAGACGCGGTTAACAGAGCAGCATATTCCGCGGCCTTGTCGTCCCCGCCGCTGACAGCAAGTACCGTGACGGTCGCATCCTGCCCGAAATCCGGCGCTCCATGAATCCCGCCGAGAGATTCGATAAAGAGAATGTCCGTGCTCTCCAGGTTCAACTGTTGAAGGGCAGGACGAACTGCCTGGGCGTCGGGGGCTGCTGTTTTGATGGCTTTCACGTGGTCGCAGTACCGTGACACCCGATCGGCATCGCGCTCCGCGGCCGGACTGACGGTAATCACCCCGACCCGCGCTTTGCCGCGGAGTTGTCGAGCGGTTGCTTCAAGCAAAGCCGTCTTTCCGGCTCCCGGCGGACCGACCAGCGCCACCGCGAGCATATTGTGTTTTTGAAGATCCGCGCGGTTCTGCGCCACGGCGTCGTCAGCAGGTACTGAACCGGATTCCTGTTTCGTCATGTCATTTGGTAACTCTTTCATCCCACTCACCTCCTGGCCGAGAGAGAAGTCTGAACCTGCTCAATGCGATTGGACAATTCCTCCAGTTGCCTTTGGAGTCGCAATGCCTCTATCAACAACTCTGAATTGCGCCCCGCGCGTAGGAGAGTGATTGCACTGGAGGGATCAGCCATGCGGTTTTGATCGAATGGTTCGGTCATCATTGCGGCATTCATTGCTGGCTCTCCTTTGCACTCGTTGCGTGGTACAAGTATTCGTCGCCGCAACAAATTAGGCCATCAGGAGGTTGCCTCGAACCGACATGGGAGTTGTTCCTATGCCCACATCAGTGGCTGGCCTGCAGGAACTCGGTGATCTTCCGGGTTTCTTCGCCAGTCAGATCGGCGCGAAGCCGCATGTGATGGGCGATGGCCTGCCACTGCGTGTCGCTGAAACTCTGGGGCGGTCGGATGTTGTGGCAGCGGGAACAGTTCTCGGCCCAGAGCTGCGCCCCGGCCTTTTCGGGAATGGCGGCAGAGGGTTGGGTGCCACTGATATTGGATCGCGGCTGAGTATTCTCGCCGCAGCCGCTGATTGCGACGAGGCATGCGGCGACGAAGAGAATCGCAGGAGTCTTCGTAGACATATTAATTTCCTTTGCCCTGTTACAGGCCGATGCCGAACTGTACGTAAAACGCATTCTGGTCCGGTCCCACCTTCTTGTCATCCACTTCGTACGCGACCTTCAGGACGGCCGAAGGGGTGAGCCAATAGTCGATGCCAAACTCGTAGCGCTGCTCGTGCTCACCGCCCGGTGCGTGCATCGGGCTCCGCATCGTGTCGTAACGGAAAACCGCTTCGAAGTTTCGCAGAATCTCATTGGTCGCCAGGGTAGGCCGATACGCGAGCATCGCATAACCGCCGTTGCGGTTGTTTCCAAATGACAACGGGCCGAAACCCAGCTTCCCGTTGGCATCGTAGGTGGCTTTGCTGACATCGGCCCAAACCCACTCGGCGCGGGCGGTGATGACGCCTCCAAGCGGGCGCACTTCCTGTACCCAATTCGCGTCGACAGCCTGAAGGAACGCATCGACGTTCCTTCCAAATCCGCTGGGGGCAACTTGTGCGAATTGCACGGAGTAACCCAGTTCCAAACTCGGAACCGGCACGAAGCCGATTCGCCCCCCGGCGGCTTTGCTGTTGTTCAGGTCCGTGAAGTCATTAAAATTCAGACTGCCAGCGGCTGCTGGGTCATTGGTGATGAGATTAGGGCCATTGGCAACGTACCCATCATAAACCAGCTTCGCCGAGCCCAGGGGCGCCGCTCCTCGGCCGAAGATACCAACCTGCGAACCCGGAGTGATTCCTCCATCGCTGAAGACCAACGGATCGTCGGGCAACTTATTGATCCACGGCGGGTCGAAGTGGTTGTGATATTGCCCAAAGGGCACGACGAACAATCCGCCGCCCACGATCAGGCGGTCGTTGACGATGAACGACGCGTCGGCGATCGTGAGGTCAAAGCTGGTGGAGGAGTTGTTATCGGTGTCGGTGGAAATGCCCACGTCGAATGCCGCCTCAAACAGCAGGCGATCGGTTGGCTCCCACAGGAACAGGGGACTAACGCCCGCAAAAAAGGTGGAGTTGGTCTTCTGCTGGTTGACGAAGCCCAGTGCCGCATCGCCAGCGATTACGAGATGCTCGGTGCCGGGAAGGGCCGTGTGGACCTGCTCGCGCAGCTTGCGCATCTGGCGGTCGATCTCGTCCAGATCATCCTGCGTGACGGCGGGTGCCGCGGCCTGGGGGGGAGCCGTAGTCGGAGCGGCCGGTTGCGTCGTTGGGACACGCGACCGCTCTGATTTGAGTTGTTCGATCTCCCGTCGCATCTGCTCCTGTTGGCGGAGAAGCTGCTGGAATTGCTCGTTGCTGATCTGCGTGGTTGGCGGCTCTTGCGCCACCGCCGCGGGGCAGACTCCGAGCACCAATCCAATCAATGGCCATATGAAGCGTCTCATTTGCCTTCCCTCGCCTTGAGCGTGCGGACGTAATTGATGACGGTCCAGCGGTCGTCCTCGCTGAGCAGTTTCTCGAAGGTCGGCATGGGCTTTCGACCCTCGGTCAGCTTCCAGAAGATGGAGCCATCGGTCTGCTCCTGGATCTTCGGATCAGCAAGATTGCGCGGCTTGGGGTTGAGGTCTTTGGCCGCCGGTCCGTCACCGTGGCCGGCGGGGCCATGACACGAGAGGCACTGGGCGGAGTAGATCACCTTTCCGGCGGCAACGGATTTATCGTCCGCAGGGATCGGATTTTTCTTCCTGGCGGCCCGTGGGGGAGCTTTCCATTCCTCCGCTGGAGTATCAGCCAGAATGGGAACGATGTAATAGGTCGCCGAAAGGAGAATGACCGCGGTGGTGAGTATTTTGCACAGGCGGCGCCTCATGATTTAGTTCCTTTGTAAATGGCGATGATTTGGGAAATGACAAAGGCGTAGGTGATCCACACGCCGCCGAGTAGAGTGCAAATGACAATCAGCAGAGGAAGCGGCGCGTGAGGCGCCCACAAGGCGCGCGGGAATGGATCGGCGACCGGCTTGACCAGTGCGCCCCCGGCGTCGGTTATCGTGGCGTAGACTCCGGCATAGGAGGCGGGAGCCACCAATTTAGCGCAGAACTGCAGTTCTCCCGAGGCGCCGCCGGGCAATCCGGTAGGAAAGCGGACGGCGGCGGTGCCATCGTCCAGAGTCTTGTCCTCGCCGAGTTTTAGATCGCCGAAGGTCCTGCAAACGAAGAATTGTACCGATGCGTTTTCGACCGGCTTTCCATCGAGGGCGGTAACGGTGGCGCGGATCAGCTTCTCATGGTCCTCGGTAACGACTGCGAGCGAGACCTTGGCGACAGGTTGGGTGGCCGCCGGTTGCGAGGCGGAAACCTGCGAGGCGCGGGCGCGCCCGGATATCAGCAGCAGGCACGCGGCCGCAATCAGGACAGAGAGCGCAATCCCCGCACGCCGACCAATTCCAGGGCGCGCTGGCGACGTCGCAATAGGCCTGGGCTGCTTATCGTGCTGCCCCTCCTCGATTTCCCAGATGGAAACGATCGGGAAAACCTTCGAAAACAGGAGGTAGAGCATGCAGAACCCGGAGAACGCTCCGGCAGTGATGGACCACTCGACCCAGGTGGGTATGTAGCTGAGTGGCTTGCCGGTCGTGGAATAGATGGGCATGAACGGCGATGCGAGCGTCGGCACGACAATCACGTACCGCTTCAGCCACATCCCCACATTGATCAGCACGGACGCGATCAGGATACCTTTGAATGTCCGCGTCCACGGCAGGGCCAGGAGCAAAGCGGGGATGAACAGGCCGATGATCGCCATTGTCCAGAACTGCCAGGCGTACTGTCCGCTGAACAGGGAGTCGAGCAGACGCCGGTCTGGTCCTTCGGATGGATAGCCCATCGTGAGGTATTCGCTCACGGTGAAGTAGATGTAGATCAGGTTCACCGCCAGCAGCAGCGAAGCGAGCTTTTTAAAATGATCGAGCGTGATATATCGCTCGAGATGATACGGGCGGAAGTACCAGACAAAGATCGCCATCGCGGTGATCAGGGCGGCGATGCCGGAGAAGATAGCGCCGACGACGAAGTACGGGCCGAAGATCGTGCTGTGCCACCCGGCCCGCAGCGTCATTCCAAAGATCCACGAAACCACCGTGTGAACGGAGATGGCTACGGGGATGATCACGATGGCCATGGCGCCGATGGCGCGCTCAAGTCGATGCTTCTGCTCGGGGGTTCCGGTCCAGCCCAGCGCCAACGTGCGATATAGTTTCCGTCGCCAGGGAGAGAAGCCGACTGGATGATCGCGCAGCATTGCCAGGTCCGGGATCATCGGGAGGTACAGGTACATCAGACTGCCGGTGATGTAGGTGGTGACGGAGCAGACATCCCACAGGATCGGGGACTGGAGCCTGCCGTGAATAATCACGTTGAGGATCCGGTCCGGTCGGCCCATGTCGATGACAATCATCGGCACGCCAATCATCAGAGCGAAGACGGTGATGCCTTCGGCCATGCGGGTGATTGGCCGACGCCATTCAGCGCCCGTTACTCTCAGGATCGCGGAGACCAGCGTGCCGGCATGGCTGATCCCAATGAAGAAAACGAAATTGATGATGTAGACGCCCCACGAGAAGTAGTTATTCATCGCGGTGGCGGCCAGACCGATGCGCAATTGATGAATGAACGCGATCAGTCCCCAGGCGCAGACGGCGGCAAAGCAGGCGAGCCATAGTTTTTGCCGTCGGCCCATTGGTCCAAGAGTGGCAATTAAGTCCGCCTCGGGACTAGTGATCGCAGCCGAGGTGTGATGTTGAATTTGAGTGTCCGTGACGATCATGGGCAAACCTCAGATTTTGCTTTCCGGTGAAACGGCGCCTGGTGCGGGGAACTGCCGGTTGGCTGGAGGCAGGTAATAGACACGTGGTTTGGTACCCAGCTCTTCCAGATGCCGATAGCCTGATCGGTCCAGCAGAAGCTTGGAGAGGCGCTGCATGTCGCCCTGCGAATTGGTGATGGCGTCTTCGTTCTCGTCGCCGTAGTAGATCGCGCCCATCGGGCAGCCGGCCGCGCAACCGGGCAACAGCCCCTTCTCGGCCATGTCCGGGCAGAAGTCACACTTCTCCACGGTGCCGACGCGGCGCGGGAAGCCGTGCTCGGGTGGGTATCCCTCTTCCAGGGCCTCAGGCGGATCATGCGGGCGCGCCCAGTTGAAGCTTCGCGCGCCGTAAGGACAGGCGGCCATGCAGAAGCGGCAGCCGATGCAGCGGTCATTGTCGATCAGCACGATCCCGTCCTGCCGCTTGAACGTCGCATCAACGGGGCAGACTTTCGTGCAGGGTGGGTTATCGCAGTGGTAGCAGGGTTGGGGGAAAAAATAGGGGGCCGTATGTTCGGCATCCTGCATTCGCAGCACTTTGATCCACTGCCGGTCCGGCGGGATGAAATGCATCTTTGAGCAGGCCGCCATGCACTTGCCGCACCCGTCGCACTTGGACAGGTCGATCACCATCACGAACTTTCGCCCGGGGATGCCCTGCCGGGCGGACGTTTCTGCCATGCCCGCGACTTGCCCGTCGTGGCCCGGATTGGGGACTACTTTTCCGCAGCAGACGTGTACGACCTGATGATCGGGCGTGAGCGACGGTGTGACTGGTGCGTTGGGATCCACCTTGTTTTCCGGCGTGCCCTGGCCAAGGAGCTTGTGAGCCGCCGTACCCCCGGCGGCAACTGAGCCCAAAACTACTAGACTGCGCCGGAGAAAGGTTCTGCGATTGCCATCCATTTGCGACTCCCGTTCTGCGAGCCGAGTGTCGGATCAACTACGCAGAGTGTCGGAAGTAATGGAGGGTCGCCGCTATCGGGCAGGATTCCAGAAGATTGCTACGGCTTTCCCAGTAGGCGACATAGGGGATTCTCCTATGAGATGGAAAGAACCGCGCCCTCCGTCCTCGACCATTTCGCCTCACTCATAGTCATTGGGCGACCCGCGACGGTAAACTTTGCGGAATGCGTATATCCACCAGTAACGCGCCCATCTATCTTTTCATCTTTGCTGCCCTTTGCTCGTCGAACGCGTTCTCGGCAGCGAGTAAAAGGCCGGATATCGTGATGTTCATCGCCGATGACATGTCGGTGAAAGATTCGTCGGCTTATGGCAGCACGCGGATTCCTGGGCCGAATATGTTGGCGCTGGCTAAGGAGGGGCTGACGTTCGATCTGGCCTTCGCGACTTCGCCGACTTGCGGGCCGAGCCGCGCGGCGCTGCTGACGGGTTGTTACAACCTGCGCAATGGCGTCATGTTCAATCAGCAAAAGGCAAAGCCCGACATTAAAAAATGGCCGGCCTATTTCCAGACGCTGGGATATGAGGTC
>JANWHF010000005.1 GCA_025450555.1 Tepidisphaeraceae bacterium
ATTCCATTTTCTTTCGAGAAATCGTTCCTCGAAGATACGCTTCGCTGATCGCAGGGCTCATTTCCCTCGCGGTGTTCCTGTTTTTTCTGCCTGATGTCCGAAGATCCGGCATTTCAGGTTCGTGGACGATCCCGATTTTCTTGCTGGTGGTGGGACTGACCCAATTGATTGACAGCGCCGTCCGCTTTGCATCGCGAGCACGAACTAAAGTTCGCAACAATCGCTTCCTGGCCAACTGCTGCGTCCACTGCGGCTACGAACTTAAAGGCAGCAACTCGCCGCGCTGCCCCGAATGCGGCGCCTGGCATGGCCGAATGCCCGCCAGAGCCTGGATGCGGCTCTCGCGCGAGCAAAGTGCCTCGAAGCACTAACTACTGGTCGGTCTCCGGCGGCGTCAGTGGCTTTTGGCCGCAGAAGAGGGAGGCGGCTTTGGCGGGGGCGTGAGAGACGACGATTTCGTCCTCATCCTGTTCATCAGCCGAGGCTGGCGCGAAGTCGTGATCTTGCCTGACCGGAATCGATGCGCCGCCGGAAGTGACTTTGCAGCCGAGCCATGTGCTGCCCAGCCCGTGAGGCTGAGTTGTGGAAACTGGAAGCACTTGGGCCTTGGGGGGTTCCGGTTTCGTCGGCTGTGGCTGAGGCGCTGGCGCTTCTTCAACTTCCTGTCCCATCAGGCGAAGCAACTGTGTGCGCGTGATAGTCTCTTCCGCGCCGATCGTCAAGCCTTTTTCCTTGGCGAGTGATCGTGCGGCCGGTTCGGAGCGCTCGGTCCAGAGCATGCCGGATTCGCTGTCGTGAATGGCATACACGTAGACCGTTCCGTGCGCCCCCTGCACTTCATACAGTGTTGCTTTCGACCCCATGATGGCTCCCGGAAACAGTGGCAGTGCCCGAGTCGTTCTGCCGCAAAAAGCGGGCCGGACCGGAATGCCCGATTCAGGCCCATTCCTGCATCAGCCGCATTTCAGAAGTGAAATCCAGAGCCCTGGAGGATTTCAGAACCGAAACAGCCTTGAGCTTAACTCCGCTCCAGCTCCCATACCGGCGATGCACCTCCATTATACCCAGTTGCGCAAAAAAACGCCGCCCGTTTCCGGGCGGCGCTCAAAAATCAACCAAATTTGCGATCCGCTTCCAAGCCCTCAGTCGCAGGCACATAAGCCTTTGGCTTGCAAGAAGCAGCGGTCAGATGCGAACTTCGCCGAAGTTGACACCTGTAAGGTTCTGTCCGGCGGACAGAGTAATGACTTTGCCGCTGCCGTTGGTCTGTTTCCAGCCGCTGGCAGTGGTGGCACGAATCACATAAGTGCCTGCCTTCAAACCGCTGAAGGCATAAGTTCCATACTTGTTGGCGATAATCTCCGTGTCGCCGGCATCATATCGCCCGTCATTGTTGGCATCGATATAGACGCCCCACGAAGGCGAGCTGACTTCGCCGCTGTTCCAGACGCCGTTGGCATTGGTGTCATAGAAGAAGGTGCCGGAGATCGAACCCGTGGCGGTCGAGGTGGTTACCGTTCCGTGGTATTCGCCGAAGTTGACGCCGGCCACATTTTGCCCGGACGACAAGGTGATGACCTGAGCTCCGCCGTTTGCCGGCGAAGTCTGAGTCCATCCAGAGGCAGTCGTTCCGCGAATGACGTAAGTGCCGGCGGCCAGGCCGCTGAAGGTAAATGCGCCGTTGGAGCCGGCGATGACTTCCTTGTCGCCGTAGTCATAGCGACCATCATTATTCATGTCGACGTACACGCCCCACGAAGGTGACGCAGGCTCTCCGTAGTTCCAAACGCCATTGTGATTGGAATCATAGAAGAAGGTGCCGGAAATCGACCCCTTTGCAGTAGTCGACGTGCTGCCGGCGACGGTTCCCTTGAATTCACCGAAATTCTCGCCGGTGACGTTCTGCCCTGCGGCCAGGGTGACCACTTGTGCAGCGCCATTGGCCGGCGAGGTCTGGGTCCAACCCGAAGCGGTAGTGCCTCGAATCACATATGTGCCGGCCGCAAGACCGGTGAAGCTGTAGGCGCCATTTGATCCAGCGACGATTTCCTTGTCGCCGGAGTCGTAACGGCCATCGTTGTTGGCATCGATATAGACGCCCCATGATGGCGAGGCGGGTTCGCCATAGTTCCAGACGCCGTTCTGGTTGGAGTCATAGAAGAAGGTGCCGGAGATGGAACCCTTGGCCGAAGTCGAGGTGCTGCCGGCGATGGTTCCGTGGTATTCACCGAAGTTCTCGCCGGTCACCTTTTGGCCCGCGGCGAGCGTGATGACATACGCACCACCATTGGCGGGCGAGGTCTGAGTCCAGCCCGACGCGGTCGTGCCGCGGATCACGTATTTGCCAGCAGCGAGGCCGGTAAAGGTGAAGGCGCCATTTGAACCGGCGATGATTTCCTTGTCGCCGGAGTCGTAGCGGCCATCATTGTTGGCGTCGATGTAGACACCCCAGGAGGGCGACGCAGGTTCACCATAATTCCAAACGCCATTTGCATTGGAATCCAGGAAGAAGGTACCCGAGATTGAGCCGGCGCCTCCGCTGGAATCCGGTTGGCTCTGAGCGGGCGGTGCCGATGCAGTCGAACTGGAACCGCTGCTGATGCTTCCGGCGCCGCCGGAGCCGGAATTGCTGTAATAGCTCCCGCCACTGGTCAAAACGACTTGGCCGGACACGGCGTTGTTGTGGATAGAGGTGCCGTACCAATCACCTTTCTGATTGGTGTTGATGGCGAACTGCGACCCACTGAGCGTGTTGCTATAGATGCTGTTGTATCGGCAGGTGTAGTTCAACTTGAGGGCCGAATCCACATTAGAAACGGCGTTGTTGTGGATGTTGTAGCTGCTGGAGTTGTTGTCCAGGAAGATACCGGTGCTGCCATACCCACCGCTGTGGAAGCTGTAGATCGTGTTGTAGGCGATCTCCGTTCCACCGCCGTTGGTGTTCACGTCATAGATTCCACCGGCTTCGGTGGTCTGAAGACCGATCGCGCTGATGGAATTGTTAGTGATCGAAAGTCCCGAGCCCTGATGCTGAATTCCATCGCGGCCGGCGTTGTAGATCGTGTTGTGGCTGATGGTCACGCCACTTGTCTTGACGCGAATGGCCGCGGCATCCGAAGCGCTGTAATCGGTGTCACGCACGGTGTTGTTGCTGATGACCGATCCGTATCCGGTCACGTAGACGCCATCGCCGGCGCTGTAGGCCACCGTGCTGTTTTCGAGGACATCGTAGGACCCGGCAAGAACGATTCCCAAATTGGTTGGCTCGCTCCAACCGTTTACGTTCATGAGGAATTGGCCGGTGTAGTAGGCGCCGATGTGGTTGATGACGTCGTGACTCGAGGACGAGCTGGTGTTAATCGTCGAAGCAAAGATGTTGAGATTCTGAACGGTGATGTAGCTGTTGCCGCTCAGATCAAAGGCGTAGAGCCGATGCTTCGCTTCGATATCATGATACGCGGGGTTGTCGCTGCTGGGCGTGCGGACATAGAGCTTCCCGCCCGAGTTGTACCATTCGCCGGCGCTGTCCAGCGCTTTGAAAGTTCCGGTCAGGTAATAGGCATTGCCCGCTTTGGGCAATTCGTAGCTGTCCAGCGGCTGATAGTTGAACGTCAGCCAGCCATTACCGGAATTCGTCACAGTTCCGGTCTGCGCAATCCAGGCTTCACCCGGGGCAATATGAATCGTCGCGCCATCCCAATAGCCCGAAGATTGTGTGAGGGCCGAGTCATAAATCGTCGCTGTCGAACCGCTGAGCCTGACGCTTTGCGCGTGGGCGAGCGTCGGATGAGAAGGATCGAGGCTGGTGTTGGGCCAGCGGGCGTAATTGATCATTTGCCCGTCGACAAAGACCTGATCATTACCAGTGCCCAGTGACCAGGGCATGCTGGCATCGTAAATTGAATTTCCGTAAGAGGACCAGCCGGTAATTGGATCAGCGCCGCTGACGGTGACGCTTTCGCCGTTATAGGCTTGAAAGGTGATCGGCGCGGACGACGTTCCGGAATTAACCGGGTTCACCGTTTCGTGGTAAGTGCCACCACGAATATCGACCACGTCGCCGGCCCTGGCGATGTTGGCCGCGTGTTGAATGGTCTTAAACGGCGCGCTGACCGAGCCGGGATTGCTGTCCGAGCCGTTGGTCGCGACAAAATAGGTTGACGAAAGTAAGGTTCGATTCTCCAGAACTTCAACGGCTCCAGCGGCGGCCTGTCGAATGCAAGCTGCTGCACTCTTTGATTTGCCGGACCACCCTTTAAAAGCCAGTTGAAGCCCTCGACTAATGATTCCCTCGCAGGTTTGTACGAACGAATCAACAACAAGACCCTTCCCGCGGGGGAAACGGTGGGGCATTACGCCCTCCTTTCCGGAGAAAGCCGCATCAAGCGGCGGACAACACTGAAAAATATTCGCGCTAGAGCGACGTCGGCATCGGGCTCGCCAAGCGAACTCACCCATTAGGGGCGCAGCGCTATTGGCCCTGTCGGTACGTCGCAAAATTGCAAATACAACAACCCTCGCGGAGCGAGGTGCGCGGCCCGTCATGTCCTATCACAAACCCCGTGGACCATGACATGCGGCGATGATCGCCGCCCCGAAGCCAGCCAACTCCTGATCCGGCCAGCCCCAGGAAATCCGGGACATGTAGCGAAGCTGTGTTACGACCCACAGACGCGGCCATGCCCAAGGACCGCATAACATCTGCCCACCTCCGTGTGGGTTGAGCGGGACTATATGGAGTGATGTTTGTGCTTCAAGACAAAATGCAACAGAAAACAAAAAAAATTTCATTTGACAAATGAAATGGTGGGGGACATTTCCCTCCAAATCATCCATCTTCGCATTTCCTGCCGAATCCCTGAGCACTTGTCAGGAATTTGCTGAAAGAATGGGAAACAAAGGTTTTTTGGACAATACTCCACGCGGGGCCGCCCTTTGGTTCATGGAGCGATCACCTCGATGAATGGGGACCATTGCAAAGGCCCGATACGCTCTTGCTGCGTTACGAGCAATTAGTCGCGCAGCCGGAGGAACAAATTGCACGAATCGCTCATTTCCTCGAGATTCGGCCGCTTCGTCTCGGGAAAAATGACTTCGATGCGCTGCATAGGCTCGAGCCGCGCTTTTTCCGCGAAGGATCCAATGCGCCGCCGCCAATGTTCGATGACGCAGAAGAGTCATTTTTCTGGTTGATGCATGGCTCCTGGATGTCTCGGCTGGGTTACGCGTCGCTCGACGCCGTGGCGACGCCCGCATCACAAGGCACTCGCTGGTCTTTAGTCGCCCTATCCGCGCAAGCATCGCGGCGACATTGACGCTTCTTGCAGCGGCGATTCACAGCGAGTAAATTCTTCGCCTTGCGCCACGACAAACCGTCGCGGCGACAGCTGCGTATAATATCTGGATCAACGTGCTGGACTGACGTTCTGCCATGTGAGGCAAACGCACGTTCCAGCCAAAGGAGTAATGGCCGTGAAAGAAAAAGTTCATCCTCGTTATCAAACTTGTACGGTTCACTGTGCTTGTGGCAACACCTTCACAACGCGCAGCACCTTGTCCCGGATCAATGTCGATATTTGCAGCAATTGCCACCCGTTTTTCACCGGAAAGCAGAAATTTGTGGACACTGCCGGCCGCCTTGAGCGGTTCAGCAAGAAGTTTGGCGGGACCTACAGCTTCCAGAAGAGTGCCGCTCCCGCAGCGGCCAAGAAATAAGTCGATATTGCAGTTTTTCAGCGCCGCCGGTCCATTGAGCCCCCGTCAAAGCCTTTCGGACCGGCGGCGTTCTTTTTTACGCTCTGCACGGTATTTGCGTTTCGCAGGCGTAATGTTAAACGCGAACAGCACACGATCTTTCGCCGTCTTCGTATTGATGGCGGCGATAGTCGCATCATTTCTCTGCTCCTGCCAAAGTGCCGAGCCCTATCGAATTGCATCGGCCCAGCCCGCTAGCGCGCAGATGCCCGGGATGACGCGATTGGCGCTTTTTGCGCCCGCCAAAGCATTGGTTGAAGTTCCAGTGGGGTGGACTGCCGACCCTTTGAAATCAAATTCTCGCCACGTGCATGAGACGTGGCTAAGCCCTTCCCATAACACGGCTTACGGCGTCATTCTCATGTACCTGCCTTGGCCGGCCGGTCCTGATTTGACGCTGTGGGGTTTCATGAATCACTTGCGCGAATCGGAAGGCAGCGCCCGCTTGCTGAGCAAGCAGTGGGACGACAAGCTGCCGGGCTATCGATTTGTAGCAGAGGGCGGAATATATAAGATCCGAGTCAACTTGATTGTGCGGGGAAATGCGGCCTGGGCGGTTTATGCGGGCACGCGGCTCGATCATCCTGTCGCTAAAAATGAGCTTGAAGTGGCTGAGAGAGCGCGTGATGATACGCGCGTGGGTTATATTGAAGCGGCGGAAAAGGCTGCTGTCGCTCAAAGACAGTAATGAACAAGCCGGTCGCTGGCTTCGTTTAACAACAATGACAGTGTGGGATTGATTTGACCTTCCTGGGCTGGATGGGCTTCCAGTCCAAACTGTAATGGTCAATTCAGCTAGGCAGGACCGGGTGGCCGTTTGCGCCTGGGACTTAAGTTCTGCTGTTGTGAATTTCCTGATGGCCGATGCCTTTTGGAGTCCTCCAAAGCAGCGCTTTCCCGGTCGATCTGGCCGATAAAGTTTTAAACAATCGCTGTCGCCCTCGGGTTGAGAAGCGACAAGCGACGTCGGCTACGCTGGGAGCAGTTATGGGCGTTGCACGGGGTCTTGGGCATAGTCGTATCAGTCCTTGTATCCAGAAGCTGTCGGTTGCAGCGCAACTGATGGGATTGTCGCTCGTCCTTGGCTTGATGACCGGCTGCCAAACCACGCGAACCGTTTCTAACGCCGACTTAATCGACCATCAGTTGCGCTTGGATTTCTCGGGTCTAAAGACGATCCAGACGATTGAGCCGCTGCATGTGACCTGTTCACTGCCCGAGCGTTGGCACCCTCTGCCTCTCCAGGAAACTGGCCTTTACAATCATCAGCAGTGGAAATCGCCGACCGGTTATACGGGTTGCGGCGTCATTTACGTTCACATGCCGCTGCCTCTGAGCGCCAAAGCTCTGGTCTGGTTTGCCAAACTCCAATATGCCAAGGACAGCAATGGGGGCCGCCTTGTGAAGGAATGGACCGATGAACTCGGCCGTCCCTGGTTTGAAGGCGAAAACAATAAATATCACGTCCGCGGTTATGTCGAAGTGGATGGATTCAGCGCCTGGCTGGTCTATTTCGGCTATAAAGTGAATCGCCCCATCAATACCGCCGAACTCGGCATCGCCGCCCGCTGCATCGAAACAGTGGTGCCGATGACCGGCGAAAGGCATCCTTCCCACTCAAGTATCGCGGAAGTCGTGAACCCGAATCATTCGCACGTCCCCAGCTGATGGACGTGTAGACCGCGAGGAATGCCTGGCGCGAAATTCCCGCCACGGTTGCCCAACCTTTGGGTATAACATCTTGTCCGAAATAAAATGCACCCTCACGCGGCGATCGCATGTGGATTCGCAATATTTGTATGTCGCGCAGAGGACATTGCGAAATATTGCGGTTCCTGCTTCCGTTTTCCCAAGATGCAGGCAACTCCGCTGCCTGCGGAAGCGGCGCGAATTCTTTCTACCTGGAGTACATCATGAGAATCCTTAAAAGGGGACAAAAACCAACAGCCCCAACGACAATCTGGAACTCGATCGAACAGCTTGAGCCAAGAATGCTGCTCTCTGCCAGCGCCGTCGGAAATCCGCACCCCGATTTGAAGGTCCTGCCATTTGATTCTTCCAACTCGATTTCGGGGTTTACTCCCGCCGAGGTTCGCAAAGCTTATGGCTTCGACCAGTTGAGCATCGGAAACGGCTCGATCGCAGCCGATGGACGAGGTCAAACCATCGCGATTGTCGATGCCTTCGATGCGCCCACCATCGCGTCGGACTTGGCAACGTTCGATTCTCAATTTGGAATTGCAGCTCCGACAAGCTTCAAAATCGTCAATCAGAACGGAGGAAGCACGCTGCCCACGCCGGACTCCGGCTGGGCCGGTGAAATTTCGCTGGACGTCGAATGGTCTCACGCCATGGCTCCGGCCGCCAACATTCTTCTGGTCGAAACTCAAAGTGATTCCTGGAGCGATCTGATGGCAGGCGCGATCTATGCGCGTAGCGTGCCGAGCGTATCGGTCGTTTCCATGAGCTGGGGCGGCAGCGAGTTCTTCCAGTTCACCGACGGTGGCGAAACAGCATCGCAAACGAGCTTTGATACTGATTTCACAACGCCTGCGGGCCATCAGGGCATTACCTTTATTGCGGCTGCTGGCGACAGTGGAGCGGTGAACGGGACCATGTATCCGGCAACCTCGCCAAACGTCCTGTCGGTTGGCGGAACAAGTTTGTTCACTCAATCAGATGGCACTTACGTGACTGAATCCGCATGGGACGGCACGAGCGGAGGATACAGTGCCGTCGAAAGTGAGCCGGCCTATCAGCGAGGCGTGCAAAGCAGTGGCGTGCGAAGCGTGCCTGACGTTGCATATAACGGCGATGAGTTGACCGGCTTTGCCGTCTACGATTCTACGGATGACGGCTTTGGAGATGTCGGCTGGTATCCCGTCGGTGGCACCAGCGCCGGCTCGCCGCAGTGGGCGGCACTGATTGCGATCGCTGACCAGGCTCGAGTTCTCCAGGGGCAAGGCACGCTCGATGGGTCGTCGCAGACGTTGCCACTGCTCTATGCCGCATATCAATCGCCATCTTCATCGCAATATGACGCCTACACTTCTGACTTCCACGACGTACAGAGTGGCGGGGGCGGCCAGATCCGCTGGAAATGGGGATATGGTTCAAACGCGCAGGTGGCCTCGGCGGGATATGACACCGCGACCGGCCTGGGAACGCCCCGAACTCAATCCGTTGTCGATATTCTCAATGGGATTGCGCCGCCAATCATTACTGGAACGGGAGGAACAACTGGCGGCTCTGGCGGAACACAGACTCCTCAAGCTCTTCCTCCATCACCTCTCTCGGGGACTTTGATTGGCGTTCCTTCAGCCGTACTGGGTTCTTCATCTGGGAAGCTGACGGTGCGGATTACCGACACCGGCACGCCAAAGTTTTCCGGACCGGTTGCGGTCACGCTTGTGGCTTCGACCGACTCCACGTTTTCAAGTGACGATTCGCGGATGACCACGTTGGTGCTGCCGCGCGTCAGTCTCAAACAAGGGGCTTCCAAGAACGTCAATCTGAAATTCAAGTACCCATCCAATCTTTCTGATGGCAGCTACTACTTAATTGCCAACGTCGATGCCACGAGCACCGATACTGCAGCCGTTCCCGTGGTCAGCGCGCCAGTACAGATTAAGGGGCCGACGGTGGATCTGTCGGCTGCGTTCGCTCCCGCATCGGTTCCCGTCAAGGCCGGAAAGACCGCCAACGCGTTTGTTTCGGTTGGGAATCTTGGAAACGTGATGGCAGCCGGGACTGTGACGATTACTTTATATTCCTCGACCGACCAGACGCTCGATGCGAGCGACACGGTCATCACCACGATTCCCGGCGTGAAGCTCCGAATCAAACCGGGCCAGAGCAAAAAGATCCATATCCATTTTGTCGCGCCTGCGAATTTAGCCGCCGGCAGCTACAATCTCATCGCGTCGATCAATCCACTGACGGTGCCGGCCGATACCAATACGGCCAACAATGTCGCAGTGGCCTCGACGTGACAGAATGTTTGAATCGCTCATGACGATCCAGCAAGCCTGCGCCCTGGCGCTGCGTCAGCAGCGAACGGGGCAACTGCGCGAAGCCGAAACTCTGCTGCGCGCCACGTCCAGACAGCAGGGCGACCATCCGCAAATTCGCATGGCACTGGCCATGGTTCTTCAACAGGCTGGCCGCGTTGACGAGGCGGTAGAGGAGTTGCACGGGGCCTTGCGACTACAGCCAAATAACGCAGAGCCGTGCGTGAACCTGGGAATCCTCCTTGCCGGGCAGGGGAAGCTGGAGTCGGCTATCGACTATTTGAATCGGGCCATTTCGCTTCGCCCGGATATGGCCGAGGCGCATTACAACCTGGCCAACGCGTTCAAGCTTTCCGGTGATTCGAGTCAAGCCGTTATGGCTTACCAGAAAGCGCTGGCGATCCGCCCTGATTTTGCGCCGGCATGGAATAATCTCGGAAATCTGCTTGCCGGGCAGAATCAATTCCAGCAGGCCGATGCCGCGCTGCGTGAGGCGATTCGCCTTCGACCCGACCATGCCGAAGCCCACAACAATCTGGGGTTAACTCTTAAGGCACAATCGCGCTTCGATGAGGCGACCGCCGAGTTTGGCCGCGCAGTGGAGCTCCGTCCCAATTATGCGGAGGCCTGGAACAATCTGGCGTTGTTGCTCCATCGCCGAGGCGACTATCAGGCGGCGCTGATGGCGGCGCAAAAGGCCATTGCCATCGGACTCAAGTCGGATTCCGCAGAAGCGTATGCCAACCTCGGAAACGTGCTGAAAGATCAGGGAGACTTGGATGGTGCAATCGCGGCATGCGAGCGGGCAATTGCCTTGCGGCCGGACGATCCTCACATGAAATGGAATCTGGCTCTTTCACTACTGCTGAAAGGCGATTATGAGCGAGGCTGGCGCGCTTACGAGTCGCGCTGGAAGACCAGCGACTATGCCGAGCGCACCTTTCGGTTCGATCAACCCCGCTGGGACGGGACGCCTCTCAATGGTCAAACCATTCTGGTTCGCTTTGAGCAGGGCTTTGGCGACATGATCCAGTTTGTGCGGTTTATTCCCCGCATTGCGGGGCAAGGCGGCAAGGTGGTCGCGCTGGGACCGCCCGCGTTGCGCCGCATGCTCGACCGCCAGTGCGGAATAGGTCAATATGTCTGCTTCGACGAGGCGCTGCCCCCTTTCGATTGTTACACGCTGCTTCTGAGTCTCCCGGGACTTTTCCATATTTCGCTGGCCGAGACATCGAATCAAAACCCATATCTGAAGATCGATCCGGAGCTGGTTGAGCAGTGGAGGAACCGTCTTGGCCCGGCGGAACAATCGCTTCGAATTGGGCTGGTCTGGGCAGGCAATCCCAACTATCGCAATGATCAAAATCGGTCGGTGCCACTACGCGCCATCTCCAAGCATCTGGCGATACCGGGCGTGCGGTATTTCAGTCTTCAAAAAGATGCAAATCCGGCAGATATCGCCACTGATGCTCAAAATTTGCAAATGCTTGATTTGACGGCGCAGATCGGAGATTTCGCCGACACTGCGGCGTTGATATCCAATCTCGACTTGGTCATCGCATGCGACACCTCAGTCGCTCACCTTGCTGGGGCGATCGGTAAGCCAGTCTGGATTCTGCTTCCCTATGCACCGGATTGGCGATGGATGCTTCATCGTTCCGATTCAAGCTGGTATCCGACGGCCAAGCTCTTTCGCCAGGCAACACCCGGCGATTGGAACGCGCCGTTAAAGGAAGTGGCCAGCCAGTTGTCCGAATTGGCGCGCCAGCGCAATATCAATTCGCAAGGGTGAACGGTGGCGGAGAGATCACCCATCGATCCAGCGCTGATGCTTGCAGCTCACGGGCGTTTTGAAGAAGCCCTTCATTCGATCGCTCAAGCTATCTCCTCTCGCCCCAATGAGCCGGCGTGGCATAACGAGGTGGGGAAAATTCTGATGAAACTTGGCCGGCACGATCAAGCGATCATTGCCTTCCGCACGGCTGGTCAGTTGGCGCCGCAGTTCGCTGAGGCGTTTTACAACCTCGGCACGGCCCACCAGGAAAAGAAGGATATTCCACAAGCCATCAGTGCCTATCGCCAGGCGATCGCGCTGCGGCCGAACTATGCCGAGGCATACAACAATCTTGGAAATGCTTTGCTTGAAATAAAGGAGTATCGCAACGCCGCCGATGCGCTGGAACGTGCGATCGCGCTCGTGCCGACCTTTGCGCCAATGCATTACAACCTTGGCAGCGTGCTCTATGAGAGCGGGCAAATCCAGGCATCGGTTGAGCGACTCTGCAAAGCCATTTCTATTGATCCCCATCTTCCTGAAGCGTGGTACAGCCTGGGTAATGCGCTAAAAGATCAGAGGAAATATGATGAATCGATGGCTGCGCTCCAAAGCGCGCTGACGCTCCGGCCCACGTATGCCGAGGCGTGGAACAGCATGGCTGCGCTGCATCATGAGCGTGCCGATTACAAAGCTGCGCTCGCGGCGGTGCGCCGGGCAATCGAGTTGAAGCCGCACTTTGCCGAAGCTTACGCCAATCTTGGCAGTACGCTCAAAGATCAGGGCAATTTAGATGGAGCGATCGCGGCCTATGAGAAGGCAATCGCTTTGCAGCCGGACAATCCGCGCATCGAGTGGAATTTGGCGCTCGTGCTCTTGCTGAAGGGCGGCTATGAGCGAGGCTGGCGCCTTTTCGAGTCGCGGCCGAATGCCGAGCTCTATCGGTTCGACCGACCGCGCTGGGACGGTGCCCCACTGAACGGTCGTACCGTTCTTGTTTGTCTCGAGCAGGGCTTTGGCGATGTAATTCAATTTGTCCGATTTGTTCCGCGCCTTGTCCAACTCGGGGGACGAGTGGTTGCACTGGGGCGGCCGCCCTTGCGCCGATTGCTGGAAGGGCAGTGCGGAATCAGCCAATTCGTCGGTATAGATGAACCCCTTCCGCCATTCGACTGCTACACGATGCTTCTAAGTCTGGCGGGACTTTTTCACGTTTCCACGAGCACCCCATCGGCGACGACTCCATATCTCCAACTCGACGTCAGCTTGCTTGAGCGTTGGCGATCACGCGTCGGTCGGGCCGGGCAACTGCTTCGTGTTGGCTTGGTTTGGGCAGGCAATCCTGATCATTCAAATGACCGAAATCGGTCTGTGCCACTGCGCTCAATTGCCGAGCATTTGGCCGTTACGAGCGTCCAATACTACAGTCTTCAGAAAGAGGCCAACGGGGCAGATATCGCGTCCCGAGGCTCCGCTCTTGAGAT
Organism: Tepidisphaeraceae bacterium; assembly: GCA_025450555.1. Classification (GTDB taxonomy): domain Bacteria; phylum Planctomycetota; class Phycisphaerae; order Tepidisphaerales; family Tepidisphaeraceae; genus JANWHF01. Next base: position 13,023 of record JANWHF010000005.1, read on the forward strand.
GATAGATTTGACTGGACAAATCAACGATTTTGCCGATACGGCAGCTTTGATCTCAAATCTCGATCTCGTCATTGCCTGCGACACTTCCGTTGCTCATTTGGCCGGGGCAATCGGCAAGCCGGTCTGGATTCTGCTGCCCTTTGCCCCAGACTGGCGATGGATGCTGGGTCGCTCGGATTCCGTCTGGTATCCCAGCGCTCGACTGTTCCGTCAGACTGCTCCCGGTAATTGGAGCACGCCTCTGGCGGAAATCAGCAAAGAATTGTCCGACTTGGTTCGGCAGCGCGCAACACAGTCTTTCAAAGGTGAATTTTGACTGCGCAATCTCCGATTGATGCTACCCGGATGCTCGCAGCACAAGGGCGATATGAAGAGGCTCTGCGTGTCCTCGCGCAGGCCGTATCTGCGCGCCCGAGCGAGCCTGCGTGGCATAACGAAGCCGGAAAAATCCTGATGAAGCTCCGCCGGCTGGATCAGGCGGCGATGGCTTTTCGCATGGCTGTGAGCTTGGCGCCTGGATATTTCGAAGCCTTTTACAACCTCGGCACCGCTTATCAGGAAAAGGGGCAGATGCCGGAAGCGGTTGCTGCTTATCGCCAGGCGATTGTCCTTCGACCCGATTATGCAGAAGCATTCAACAATCTGGGAAACGCTCTGCTTGAGATGAAGGAATACGCCGGCGCAGCCGATGCGCTGCAACGAGCCATTGTACTCGTGCCAGGATTCGCGCCGGCTCACTACAACCTGGGCTGTGTGATGTATGACAGCGGGCAGGTCGATGCATCGGTCGAACAGTTCCAGAAGTCGATTTCCATTGATCCCAATCTCCCTGAAGCCTGGTGCAGCTTGGGTAATGCGCTGAAAGATCAGGGGAAATACGACGAATCTATTTCGGCTGTGGAAAAGGCGATGGCGTTACGCCCCGACTATTGGCAGGCGCGATGGAACCTCGGCCACCTGCTTCTGCTCCGCGGCGATTTTGAGCGCGGATGGCCGCTGTATGAGCTCCGCTGGCAAAAGGAAAATGCGACGAAAGGAGTCGGACTTTCGCAGCCGCTCTGGGATGGCTCGCCGTTGAACGGCAGGCGGATTCTGCTGCACTTCGAGCAGGGCTTCGGAGACATGATTCAGTTTGCCCGATACGCGCCGCTTCTTGCAGCTCAAGGCGGCCGAGTCATCGTTGCAGTGATGCCGCCGCTGCGCCGACTTTTTCAAACCTTGCCAGGTATCGAACAAGTCGTTTCGCCGGGCGATCCCATGCCCGAAATTGATGTTCATTACCCGGCAATGAGTCTGCCGGCGCTGTTGGGCATCTCGGTCGAAAGTATTCCAAGAAACCTACCCTATTTATTTGCCGACTCGAAATTGGCCGAGAGCTGGAAGAGCCGATTACAAACTTTTTCTCCAAAGTTGAATGTTGGGCTTGTCTGGGCGGGAAATCCCGGATACTTCAATGATCGAAATCGGTCGATCCCGCCAGCCTTTTTTTCCTCCCTGGCAAAGTGCCAGCAGGCTCGCTATTTCAGCCTTCAGAAAGGCTTGGTCCGTGCGGAAGAAAAAACACCGCCGGCTGGCATGGAATGGGTGGACTGGACCGACGAGCTTCATGATTTTGCCGATACCGCTGCTTTGATCGCGAATCTGGAACTGGTGATCACCTGCGATACCGCGGTGGCTCATCTGGCGGGTGCGATGGGACGGCCAGTTTGGACGCTTCTTCCGTTTGCGCCGGATTGGCGCTGGATGCTGGAACGAAGCGATTCGCCCTGGTACCCGACAATGCGCCTGTTTCGACAGCCGCGTCCGGGCGACTGGAGTTCGGTGCTGCGAGAGGTGGCCAGCGAGTTGGACGGGCTTTCATCAAAGTAGTGCCTCGATGACAGCAATTATCGATGATAATTCCATGGATGAGCCCCTCGTCCCTGATGGCGCACGCTCGCACCGACGGCGGCGATGGTTGATGCGTTTTATTTTGGCATCGCTGGTCTTTCTCGTCGCCGCCGAAATGGTGCTGCGCACCGTTTTTGGCCTGGGCCATCCGCTGCTGTATCAATTCGACGCCGATTGCGGCTATCTTCCAAAACCTAATCAGCATCTCTCGCGTTTCTTCTGTGCCAACGACATCAACCAGTTTGGCATGCGCTCACCCGCTGTCCAATCACCCAAGCCAAAGGATGAATTCCGCGTCTTTTTCGTGGGCGATTCAGTGCTGTTTGGCATGACACACGTCGATCAATCGAAGATTTGCACATCGATCCTTCAGCGTGAATTGCCGCAACAACTGCATCGGCCGGTGGAAGTGCTCAATGCATCGGCTGGCGGATGGGCTGTGCCCAATGAAGTCGGTTATCTGCATTCCCGTGGCATTTTCCACGCAGATCTGGTTGTATTCGTCCTTAACACATACGACCTCGTTCAGCCCTTCAACGATTTGATTCCGGGGGAAGTCGTCGAACTCCCTACGCGAAATCCGCCGACGGCCATAGGTGAAGTATGGTCGCGATACATCAAGCCGCGGCTGTTTCATGTCGCGACGGCCGATCGGGGGTCGTCAGAGCCGGTTGTGCCCGATCAGAAAGCTGCCGTCGCCAGCACGCTTCAATGGCTTGAGAAGGCTCGCCAGCAATGCAAAGCTTCGGGCGCTCGACTTGCCATCATCTACACGCCGGTAGTCGGCTCGGATTTTCACCCATTACCGGCATTGCTTCCGTTGCGGAAACAGTTGGGTGATTGGGCACAAGGTGCGAATGTGGCGCTTCTCGACTTGAGCGAAGAAGATGCGAAATATCCGGGAAAAGAAGTCTTTTTCGATATCGTCCACCTGAATCCAATGGGGCAGGAAATCATGGCTCGATCGGTCGAGCAGTGGTCGTTGCTGAAGGCTTACGCCAAATCATAAGTGTGCCGTAGCAGGTCGTTCGGCCCCGGCCTGCGCTTTGACGCCTATCGGATTTGACATATAAAACGCCTCATATCTTAAATTTGAAATTTGAGATCTCAGATATCTCAGATTTGAAATTCGAGGCTTGAGATCTGAAGCATTTGAAACATCAAAGGATTTTTAAATCTATGGAACGCACGCTCATCATTCTTAAACCCGATGCCGTTCAGCGCGGCCTGATTGGCCAGATCCTGATTCGCTTTGAAAACAAGGGATTGCAGATCGTCGGCATGAAGCTCATGCAGATTTCGACGAAGCTCGCCGAGACGCATTATGAGCCGCACCGTGGCAAGCCTTTTTATTCAGGTCTCGTCAAGTTCATGACCAGTTCGCCGGTGGTGGTGCTCGCCATCGAGGGGCGCGATGCAATTGCGATTTGCCGAAAGATGATGGGCGCGACCTTCGGTTCCAAGGCCGAGCCCGGCACCATTCGTGGCGATTTTGGCGTCAGCAATTCTTTCAATCTCATTCATGGATCCGATTCGCCCGAAAGCGCCCAGCGCGAGCTGGGGCTCTTCTTCCAGGCCGGCGAGTTGCTCGAATGGCAGCCGGCGTCGCGCGGCTGGGTGTATGATCTGAGCAAAGGGCAGCCGGAGTAATGATGGCATCGTCTGTTGTCCGGCCTCAAACCCGGCTGGTGGTCTTTGATCTGGGGCGGGTTCTTGTCCGCATTTGCGATAATTTTCAGCAGGCATTGGAATGCGCTGGGATCGCGCCGCCACCGCTGCCCGACCCTGCGGCGATGCTCCAGCTTCATGATCTGACCTGCCGATGCGATGAAGGTAAAATCGACATCAACGGCTTTTGCGAATCTGCAGCTCCGCTGTTGGGCTTATCATCTCAACAGATTCGAAAGATGTCTGACTCATTCCTGCGCGGGCCGTATCCCGGCGCGGCGGAGTTAGTCAATGAGCTTGGCGATCGTGGCGTGATGACTGCATGTCTGTCCAATACCAATGACAGTCATTGGCAGATCATGAATGGGCCGAGTTATCCACTGCGGCGGCTTACCCATCGTTTTGCCAGCCACCTTGTCGGATGCCGAAAACCTGGCGCGGAAATTTACACTCATCTTGAGCGCCAGACGGGCATCGAGCCTCGGCACATTCTCTTCTTCGATGATGTGCAGGACAATGTGACGGCCGCCATTGAACGTGGCTGGGCCGCGCATCGAATTGACCCGGCGCTGGATGATCCAATCTCTCAAGTTCGGGCGGTTTTGAGCGGCCGGGATTTGCTTGCAGATCGAGCCGCGGCCGGATCATAATGGAGCCCATGGCTCGTCGATCTAAACGACGCCTCAAGCGTTTTCCAACTTACTTACTTCTTTATGTGCTGATTGCCATGTGGTTAGTCGGTTGCTCCGATCGCCTGCTTCTCTTTCCCTCGCGCGATCCTATTCACGTTCCGGGCGCCACGGAACTTCAAGTTCATTTCGGCAAGGGCAGCCTCGATGTCTGGTCAAAAAAATCGGAAGCACTTTCGGCTGGTGAGCCGCAAGGATTCGTGCTTCATTTTGGAGGCAATGGCGATCGGGCCGAGTCCGGCGTCGAACGCGTGGCGGATGAATGGAGCGATCTGCCAGTCGAAGTCTGGTCGATGAATTATACCGGTTATGGGAAAAGCTCCGGCTCCGCGCGCCTCAGCACCATCGCCCCGTCCGCACTGGCGACATACGATGAGCTGAACCGGCGCGCCGCGGGGCGGCCGATCTTTGTTTCCGGTCATAGCATCGGAACCACGGCTGCCCTCTACGTTGCCGCGCATCGACCCGTGGCCGGCGTCGTGTTGCAAAACCCGCCGCCTCTCCGGCAACTGATCATGGGTCATTACGGATGGTGGAATCTCTGGCTGGCGGCCACGCCGGTTGCGATGCACGTGCCCAAGTCGCTGGATTCGATTGCCAACGGAAAAGTTGCTCATGCACCATGTGTGTTCATCATGGCCGGGCGCGATGACACCGTTCCGCCGGAATATCAGTACAAAGTTGCAAACGCCTACGCTGGCCCAAAACGTTTCGTCTTTCTTCCAGATGCAGGCCACAATGATCTGGTGGCGGGGCAGGAGCGCTTCCAGCTCGACGACCAGTTACAATGGCTATGGTCATCGGCTCATGCGGGTCTGACGACACGCGCTGTCCAGGCACATTAAACTAAATGCAACCAAAAGGGGATTTACGACTATGGCCCCATCCATCGAACAGCGAATCGCGAAGCTCCGCCAGGAATTGAACCGCCACAATTACGCGTACTTCATCCTGAACCAGCCGGAGATCAGCGATCGGGAATTCGATCACATGATGAAGGAGCTGATCGATCTTGAGACGCAGCATCCGGAGTTGCGATCGCCCGATTCCCCCTCACAGCGCGTCGGCGGCGAGCCGATCGATGCATTCAGGCAGGTTGTCCATGCCCAGCCGATGATGAGCATCGACAACACCTACAACGAAGAGGATGTCCGAGCATTCGATGAGCGCGTTCGCAGGGGTCTGGGCGATGATCCAGTTTCATATGTGCTCGAGCCAAAGGTCGACGGTGTCGCTTCGTCGCTTCGATACGAAAGAGGGCTGCTGGTTCAGGCGGCCACGCGCGGCGATGGGCGCGTCGGCGACGATATCACCGCCCAGGCGCGCACGGTTCAGGCGATTCCCCTTCGGTTGCACGACCGCCATCAGTTTCCCGATGTGCTGGAAGTGCGCGGCGAAATCTACATGAACAACGCCGACTTCCAGCGCATCAACCAGGCACGTCTCGACGCTGGCCAGGAGATTTTTAAGAACCCGCGTAACCTCACTGCCGGCACGCTCAAACAACTCGACCCGAAAATCACCGCTCAGCGCAAGCTCCGCTTCATCTCGCATGGCCTTGGGCAAATCAGTGAGGAGACGACTGACAGCTACTGGGACCTGCTCAAGATGCTCAAGAGCTGGCATCTGCCGATCAGCGACAACACGACCCACGCGAAAGACATCGACGCGGTCATCAAAGCCATCGAGCAATTCGAGCAGGTTCGCGGCAAGCTGGCGTTCCAGACCGATGGCATGGTGATCAAAGTCGATTCTCTCTCGCAGCGCGAGCGGCTGGGTGTCACCAGCAAATCGCCGCGATGGGTGATCGCTTACAAATATGCCGCCGAGCAGGTGCAGACTGTTTTGCGCGAGGTCGATTGGCAGGTGGGAAAGGGCGGAACGCTGACGCCGGTGGCCCGGCTCGATCCGGTGTTTGTCGCAGGCACGACCGTCTCCAACGCCACGCTTCACAACATCGATCAAATCCAAAAGCTCGATCTGCACGTGGGCGACACGATTATTCTCGAGAAGGCCGGCGAGGTGATTCCGTACGTTCGCCAGGCGGTGATGGAAAAAAGGCCCAAAGACGCCAAGGCCATTCATCCTCCAAAGACCTGTCCCTCCTGCGGAGCAAAGACCGAGCGCGAGGCGGACACGCCTTACATCCGCTGTGTCAATCCCGATTGTCCCGCGCAATTCCGTGAACGGCTGATCTGGTTCTGCGGTCGGCGTCAGATGGACATGGAAAACATCGGCGAAAAGCTGGTGGATCAACTGATCGAGAAGGGGCTGGTCAAGACGTTTGCCGATCTTTATCGCCTATCCAAAGAGGATCTGCTTTCACTGGAGCGGATGGGCGAAAAAAGCGCGCAGAACGTGCTGGATTCGATCGAAGGAAGCCGAAAGTGTGGCCTGGATCGATTGCTGGCGGGGCTGGGCATCCGCCATGTCGGGAATCGCGTCGCATTCGTGCTCGCCAGCCATTTTGGCTCGCTGGATGCTTTGGCCAAGGCAACGGTTGAGGAATTGTCGGCGGTTAATGAAATCGGGCCAGCGATTGCCGATTCGGTCCATGACTTTTTCCACAACAAAGCGGGTCAGCATGTCGTTTCTGAGTTGAAAAGCGTCAAGATCGATCCTCAATCTGAGGCGGCAAAACCCGAATCTGAAAAGGGTGAACTGCCGCTCTCGGGAAAAACTGTGGTCGTCACTGGTTCCCTGCAGCATTACAAGCGCGAGGAGATCGAAGAGATGATTCAAAAGCTCGGTGGCAAGCCGGCCGGCAGCGTCAGCAAGAAGACCAGCTTTGTCGTGGCGGGGGAGTCAGCCGGCAGCAAGCTCGACAAGGCCAAAGAGCTTGGGGTCGAGATCATCACCGAAGATGAATTTCGCAAGCAGTTTGCCAAATAAGCAATAAAAAAGCCGCGGCCATTCCGCGGCATTAAAAAGGTCCTTAAGATCCGCGACCGGCACCCGCCGGCCGCAAATTGTGCATTCATGCCATGGCATTCACCGGACCGCCATCCAGATCCTGCCTGCATCTGTTCAAAAGTATACCAGCCGTTTATGAGAAGACGCTGAGAGCTATCGCGAATTCGAATGCTGTTTGATCCGCCAGAGGGCCATTTATTCGGCCTTGACCGTCGCTGTCATCCGCTGGAACTTAAAGAGCGGCTTTCGGCCGGCATACCGGAAGCCGTCCGGTTCAATGGTTCGCTGAATATTGAGCGCATCGAACCGAAGGTCCTTCAATTCATATTCCCACCGGCCAACCGGATATAGGTTGGTTGTGCTGAGCGAGACATTCTGGATGAGCTTTTCGCCATTCAGCTCCCACGTGCCTGACCATTGATGGCCCAGCTCGGGGTGCTCCTTGCCCTTGCTATCCATCACATGCAGGCTCTGCCGAAATGTCGCATCGGTATTCAGCACCAGCACGTCGCGCAGGACAAACCGCTCGTTGCCTGATCGCGACGCGCTCGTGCAGATCCATGTGCCCGAGATCTTGCCGATGCGCGGGTCGGCAGATTTGGGCATTTCGATTGGCATCACCGTGATCGGTTGCGGCTGAATCGTCGGAAAAGACATGGCATTCGTGTTGAACCTCGGGCGATGGGCGGCTGCCAGCGCTGTCAGCGTATCTGAGCCGATAAAGATGGCCAGCGAGGCAAGCGCGACTCCAAAGGCCGCGGTTACGCGTGCCGCGCCGCACGGGACGTGCTGCACGATCACGCCGCCTCGGCGATCCCACGCGGTGTCGCCCTTATCCATCAAGCGTAAATACGCCAAAATGAGCAGGATCAGCGTTGCCGGGGGAAAGCCCAATCCCAGCCCGAAGAAGATCATGTTCCATTCACGCGCAAAGGCTTGCGAAAAGCTGAGGCGCGAGCCGGTTCCGCTGCGCAGGCTCAATCCAAGCAGCCACTTGCCCGGCGTTGTCCCGAGCAGGGCGACGAAAAGCGCATTGAACACCGTCCAGCCGAAGATTGTAATCGCAATGGCCAGGCCCAACATCGCGATGCTCTGGCCGCCGGGCTCGCGAAGCATGTCCTTGAGCGGAGCGAGAAACGATCCGAGCAATCCGGCGAGAATTACCGTTTCAATGGCCTTGAATGCCAGGACATCCACGCCGCGCGCAAACAGTCGCGTCCAAGGCCAAGCGCCCGATGATGCGATCACATGATCTTTCACCGGAGGCGGGAGGGCCGTCGGAAGCGTTGTGGGATTTACAGCTGCAGGCGTCGTTGATTCTTCCACAGCGGTCGACTGTTGCGGAGCTGCCGGGACGGCTTCGCGGAACCCGCGAATCGTCTGTGCCGGCGCCCATTGCTTAATTTGATCGCAATAGACGTTGGTTGTGAGCGGAAGCTCGCCAGCGGCAAACTTCGCATACAGCTCTTCGGTGCCGATGGGGCCAATGGGTTGTTGGCCTTCCTGATAATACCACATGACCTGATCCATCGAGAACCTCCCGGAAACCTGCGGAACCGTTCCGCCGCCGAAAAATCCGCGAGCCATGCGGGCTATCGGCCTCGATGTTGAAATACATAATGCGCGCAGGTCCATGCCGATCCGATAAGCCAGAAAATCGCGTCCGCCCATGCCGGACACGTCGGCCGATAACGCCTGTAACAGAATTAACGCCCTGGGGCTGCAATATCCTGATAACTGGCTCGTTTTATGCCATGCAGGCCTTTTCGATGTGCAAAAGAGGATCTTTAAGCAACTTGTGATCGAAGTGGGCAACGCGGCGCGACTTTTGTGGGTACCTTGAGGTGGGCAGGAGGCCCCAACACTTCGAGCAGTTCATTCGGGCTATGCTGTATGACAGACAATTCTTCCCCAGCCGGCCGCTCGGTGCTGGTCGTTGACGACGAACCCCATATTCGCCAGGTTCTGGCCATTAAGCTTCGCGCCGCCGGGTATGAAGTCTATTTGGCCGAGGATGGGCTCAAAGGGCTGCAGATCGCGCGGGACAAGCATCCGGATGTCATCATTTCCGATTTCCGCATGCCCAATATGAATGGCCTGGAAATGTGCGATGCACTTCTGGCCAGTCCCGATACCGCGAAGATCCCTGTCATTCTGCTCACCGCCTACGAAGGAGAAGTCCTTCGCGAGCCCCTGGGCGAGCGCCATATTCATTCCATGATGAACAAGCCTTTCAGTCCCACCGAGCTTTTGCGGATCGTCGCTGAGGTCTTCGAGGCCGAGAAATGAACGACGCGCTTCCGCATGCGATGCCAAATGTTTAGCGCGCGGTCTTGTCCGCTGTTAGCCGCGCCTTTCGCACTTTGAGCGATACAATTTGCCCGCAGCAGCAACAAATGGATTACCACGTCCAAGCGACCGACCACCCCGAGCAGCAAGAAGCCATCAATGCTCTGCTGCGCACTTACAACCGCGAGCGCAATCCTGTCTTTTATGGCCTTCGCGACTTGCCCGAGCATTTGCCCAAGCCCTTGAACCTCGTCGCGTACGACTCAGCCAACTCGATCATCGGCGGCCTTCTTGCCGAAACGCAATTCGAATGGCTTAAGATCCAAATTCTGGTTGTCGCCGAGCAAGTCCGCCGGCGGGGCGTCGGCCGGCGCCTCATGACCATGGCTGAAGATGAAGCCAAACGGCGAGGCTGCAAACGATCATTCGTCGATACGATGGGATTCCAATCACCCGATTTTTATCCCAGGCTGCAATACGAGCTTGCCGGGAAGCTGGAAAACTGGGACTCGCACGGCCATGCGAAATACTTCTACACCAAACTGCTCGCGTGACCACCGCGTTCAAACCCATTCATGGCTTGGCTAAGGAGATGTCGAGCCAGCGTCCGACGATGTCGCGCCGCATGCCTCGGCTCCATCCGCCAAGATCATACGTGATGTAAAGGCGATTATTGGTTGGTGATTCCTCGATGGCCATGTAATGAGTCGTGAGCACGCCCGAAGTAATGCGCACAACATTCGCCCAGGTTTCGCCGTGATCGGAGCTGACGGCGATATAAGTGCCGTTCCAGGGGAATTCCGGGTGCTGCCAGCAGAGCTTTTGCGGGACGCGCACGCCGAACGCTGCGACGAGCAATCCGCTTCGCAGTTCGATCAGATCCGGATCAACGACCGCTCCGCGCAGCTCGTCCAGGTTATGCTCGTCCAGCAGTTTGCCGTGGAAGTCTTTGAACTTGCGAAAATGCTCGATCCATAAGTCGGTCCGATTGACGTCGAGACCGGCAATGACCAACTCGCGTGGCGAACTCCACATCCGCCCCTCGTCGTCGGAGCGCGACTGGTAAAGATTGCGGCCAGTGCGCATGAGGCATAGAAGCCGGCCGGGATGCGGGCCGTTGCTCACCCGGCAAAGCACCGCTTCGCCGAAGCCTTCGGTCCCGACCGAGGGGTCACATGCAACCGTCACGACAAAGTGCCAGTGCCGGCCGCGGTCCGATGATCGAACCAGCATCACGCGGGTCTTCATCATCTTGGGCGCATAGGTGGAGGGTGTCGCGTCTCCTTGAAGCCAGCCATAAAGCGTGGTCAGCAGATCGCCATTGGGAAGCTCGAGGATTCGCCGGTGAGCGCGATGGGCCGCATGCGGTCGGCCGCCGTCATCGGTCGAGCCGGTGAACTTTGCATTGGGCAAATCGAATTCCACATTGATCGGCCCCTGCACCGATTTCCATTCATCCTTGGAGGCATAAAGCTGTCCCATGCCGACGCCCGGCCGATCGCCCGGCGTAATAAATGTGTCGAGCGCGATGATCGTGCCGTCATGCAATTGCGTGATGCCGCCCTCCATGTCCAAACCGTTCACGCCGGGCTTGAGCGGGATGTTCGTCCAATGCTTCCCTCCATCGCGCGACACTTCGGTGCCCAGCGCATAGGGATATGAAATCCGTTTCGATGGGAAAGGCTTCTGGGGAAGCTGCGCTTGAAGAATCAATGTGCCCGCGCGCGTGCAAAGCAGCGACGGCTGTAAGCCGCGCGGAAGGATGAGGTGTTCCTCGCCGAAGCTCAAACGAAGCGCGCCATCCGATTGAATGAATGTCGGCACATTCTGCTTCGCCGGGATTGGCGCCTCGGTTCCCGTCGCCTCTTCGGCGGCGCTGACGCTGAAAGTTGCGGAGATTAAAATGCTGACGCACAGTAACAGGGTCAATCGCGCGGGTTTGAACATATCCGTCCTACCGCGCTACTGCGGCCGCGTGGCAAGCGCTTTAAAGCTGGCCAAAGCACCAAAGCCCCTTGTAGGTTCGCAGAAAAACCTGGCCCTGCGAGAAGGTGAGCGAGGCGCAGGTCGTTTCGTCTCCAACGCTGTTCGTGGCCAAGACCTCAAGTTCGGGTGACGGCTTGATCACAAACACCTCGCCGGAGAGATTGGGAACATAGATCTTCCCGCCGATGAGAACGGGCGAAGACCAGGATCCGCCCTGGCTTTCCTGACCATTGAGGCGTCTTTCGGCCAGTTTTTTCCCGTTGGCCATGTCCATACAGATGATGGTTCCATATTGGGTGACGATGTACGCCCTGTTGTCAGCGATGACGGGCGATCCGACGCAAACTTTCGGCAGGTTCTGTTTCCAAAGAAGATTGGTTGCCGTGACATCTCCTGCGCCGCCGAGCTTGATGGCCATGGCTTGCGTGCCGCCAAACATGATTTTGCAGCAGACCAGCAGAACTCCATCGGCGACCGTGGGTGTAGTGAAGACTTGGGCGGTCATGCCGGCGCAGGTCCACAGCTCCTTTCCGGTTGCTGGATCGTAACCGGCTAGATGCGATGGCAGCGGAACAATCAATTCATCATGATCGCCGCCGCGGACAACGAGCGGCGTGCTCCACGATCCTTCCATCCCGCCCGCGCCGCTCAGGTCGGCCGCCATGTCGGCATTGTCGAAGGTGCCAGCCGGTCTTGAAGTGGGTGGGGCGTCGTCGTCAGAGGCGCGGCCGAAAAATGCCGCCAACCCGCTGACCGCCCCTTTATTCGCCGCGACCTTCCAAACCTCAGCGCCAGTCTTCTTGTTCAGCGCGATCAGCACGGCATTCGTCCCGGGCCCGGCATTCACGATGCAAAAGTCTTTGTACAGAATTGGCGACGCGCCGCTGCCGTGCCACGCATTGGTCTTTCCCAGATCGCGATGCCATAGCTCCTTGCCCGAAAAATTGTAACAGTACAAACCGGCCGATCCGAAATAGGCGACTACACATGTCCCATCGGTGACGGGTGAAGCCGAGCAGTACGGGTTCTGTGAATTGGTCGATTCATGGTGAGCGTAAACGACGCCCGATTGCCAGAGCAATTTGCCATCCGACCGTTCAAAACACATGACCATCCGCCGATGATCGCTGTCGGTCGCTTGCGTAATGAACACACGATCGTTCCAGACAATCGGCGTCGAATTCCCCCGATCCGGCAGCGGCACCCGCCATCGCACATGCTCCTTGTCGCTCCACGTCACCGGCGGCGCGCCGCCGTCACCCGCTTCCAAAACGCCCGTCCCATTCGGCCCGCGCCACCCTGGCCAGTTTTCGCCCCGAGCTGACGCACTATGTGCTCCAACGATCACCGCACAAGCCAGATTGATCGAGAGCAGCTGCAAAATGCTGGAATAGTTGGATCGCGAGGAAGTGAATAGGGACATGCGGCCTCCTGCTTTGGCAATTGCGCACCCCTCAGCGCCGCAGCTTATACGCGCTGACTGAGACCTGAGTTGCACAGAGCCGTACGTCCAATACAGCCTGCAATTGACAAACGCACGTCCTTTGCCGTTCAATCTCGCTTAATCTATTGAACCAGACAACTTTTGATCGAAGGAGGCGCGCATGGCCGGCAAGATCAGGGTGGCGATCGTGGGGCTGGGGTTTGGCGCGGAGTTTATCCCGATCTATCAGAACCACCCCGATGCGGAGATGTACGCGATCTGCCGGCGCAACAGGTCGGAGCTGAACAAGGTCGGCGACAAGTTCGGCATCAAGACGCGCTATGCGGATTACAACGAGCTTCTTGCCGACCCGAATGTGGATGTGGTTCACATCAACTCGCCCATTCCCGATCATGCGCCGCAAT
>JANWHF010000006.1 GCA_025450555.1 Tepidisphaeraceae bacterium
CGCTGATCGGCAAAGCCGGCGACTTCCATCCGGCTTCCGGTGACGCCGGTGTGCATCAGCTCTTCGCCGACCGAAATGGCCCGGTGAGCCGACAGATACCAGTTGTCCTTATGGCCTGCGCGAATCGTCGCCTCATGCTGAACCGGCGTGTTGTCGGTATGACCCACCACCATCAGCTCATAAGCCATGGCGGCTGGAGAATCCAGGATCGTCGCAAAACGCTCGATGGCGCTCTTGGCGGCGGGCGTGAGCTGGGCCGAGCCGGTGGCGAAGGTCAGATCGCTCTTGAACTTCACCACGCCACGCGTGGCATCGAAGTCCACGAGATCTGAATTCTGCCGGGCAAAATCGGCCAGGGCGTTGCTCAATTCCGGCGGCAGCGCCACTTCCTTGCCGACCCGGCTCATCGCCTCTTCATAGCGGCGATTGAGCTCATCCAACTGGCGTTGGAGCTCGTTGATCTGGTTCGACTGGTTGGTGACCAGCGCGTCCTTGGAATTGCCGTTGTTCAGCAGCGCATCAAGCTGCGACTTGTACGCATCGCGAGCAGAAACGGCTTCGCCTTTGGCCCGTTCCGATTCAGCTAATCGTGCGGCGTATTGATCGCGATCCATGGTGGCAGCTTTATACTGCTCCATTGAAACGCAACCGAAGGTAGAAATACTGAGAAGTGCTAGACCAATCCAATGGTGCATCCGTGCTGCCATAAAGGGCCTCCTTGCACAGGCAGAAACTCGATGAATCGCTCCGTTCGGCGATCGCCCGTCTTTCGCGGGGAGAGCGCATCGCACGATCCATGAAGCGCATCCGACAACGTTTTATCCCCGATTCGAGAGGTAGTTTGGCAAATCGCGCAAAAATTGCAAGTCCCCCCGCAGAAATTTCCGGGAAAAAGCGTGACCGGGGTTTCTGATGGGACGAACACACGCCGGCCGATCGTCAGTTGCGGATTTCCAAATGCAGGTCTAACCTTTTGTTAGCCAAGTTTCGCCGCGACGCGATCGCGGAGCCCCTGGGGAGCGCTCCGCTATCGCGTCGCGGCTAAACTTGGCAGATCGCGGTGATACTCGCGAACCGTAATGCTCGTCCTGTGGAAGAGCGCGCGGAGGCATCGATGCAGGTACAGATCATTTTTTCGACGTTTTTGACGCTGGTCTCGATGTGGATGAGCGGCGGCCCGCGCGATTTGCTGGGGTACCTTTCGACCGATTCCTATTGGCGGGCCAAGGGCACACACGTTTCGGTCGAAACGCTTGCAAAAGATCTCCCCGAGCCGGCGGCGGTGGATATATCGAAATGGATTGACGAGCTGTCGGCGGCCGATCCGAAGGTGCGTGAGTCGGCGGGGAAAAAAATCGTGCAGGTGGGGCCGGGAGCGCTGCCGCAGCTTCGGACGGCGATGAATGATCCGAATCCGGAAACCTCGTCCCGCGCCCGAAACCTCTCCGCCAAAATTCGCGACGTTTCGCAAGCGGCATCCATCCGTCGGCTGATGGCGATTCGCACGCTGGGGGAAATGAAAAACCCAGCGGCGCTTCCGCTTTTGCGTCCGCTGCTTAAGTCGCCAGCACCCTTCGTGCGCGAATATGCACAGGCGGCCATCGCCCGGATCGAGAATCGCGCGGCAACACCCAATGGAATTTCCCAGCAGCAGCGCGAAACGGATGTGAACCTGATGCCGGCCAAGGTGGATATGGTCGGGCAAATCGCGCCGACCGGCGCGGTCGACGTCCTGCCGATCGACCGGATCATCGAGCGGCTGCCGCTGGGGGCGTCGCTGGCGCAAAAGGGAAATGCGATCGACAAAGCGACGGCTCAGATCATCGAGCTGGCCGACTCGATCGGAAATATCCGAATCGATTGCGTGACCTTTGGCTGGTTTACCGGGCCGGTCAATCAGCCCGGCAACGCGGTGTTCATTGGGCGCGGGCAGTATGACAGCGGCGCTGCCATCGACGCCCTGCGCAAGAGCGGCCTGGAGCGAAAAACCGTTGGCGGGATGGAGGTCTTCATGCTCGACGAAGACACCGCCCTGCTGCTGCCTGACGATCACACGGCGGTTCTGATTCCCGCTGAAACCAATGGCGAAGTGCCCATTGCCCGCACCGTTGCCGCGCTGAAGAAGGGCGCAGGCGACCTGGCGGTGAATGTAGATCTGTGGAAAATCGTAAAATCGATTGACACAAAACAGCCCTTCTGGATCGCCACGAAAGTGAATGATGGGCTTCGGCAGGTGATCGAGATCCTCGCTCCGTTCCAATCGGTGGCGATTGTGGGCCGGGTGGCGGGGCCGGATAAAGTCGCGATTCAACTCGATGCGATTGGGAGTGATCCCAATGCCGCCAAAGCGGCAGTCAGCGAAACCGTCGCCGGCGTCCAGCAAACGATTCAGCAGGCGCAGCAAGAGCAGAAGATGATTGCGATGATCGGCCCGGCGGTGCAATTCCTGCAAAGCGTACAGGTGGAATCGAACGGAGCCTCAGGGACGCTGAAATGCGAAATTACGGGTGATCAGATTCTGTCGTTTCTATTGCAATGGAAGCAATCGCGATTTGGCGCGGATGTGAACGTCCAGTTTCCGAGGTAAAGGAGATTCCGTGGCATCGAATGTGAACATCACCATCACCGAACGCGCCGGGCGAACCTGCGCCAGCTCAGGCTCAAAATGGGAGCCGAAGATGGGCTACTCGCGCGCGGTGCGCAGCGGGAGCTGGATTGCCGTCACCGGAACGGTCGGCGTGAATGCCGATGGCAGCTATTCTCCCTCACTGGCCGAGCAGACCCGTAGATCGCTGCAGATCATTCAGGCCGCCCTCGAATCGCTGGGCGGCCGACTGGATCATGTCATTCGCACGCGCATGTACGTCACCGATGTGTCGAAATGGGAACAAGTGGCCGGCGTGCATGGAGAAGTCTTTGGCGAAATCCGCCCCGCCACCACGATCGTCGAGGTCGCCAAGCTGATTGATGCCGAAGCCCAAATCGAAATCGAGGCGGATGCGGTGGTGCCGTAAAGCAGAACCGGCTGGGCGCCAATTCGCCAGCCGGTTCCATCAAGTTCAAGACTCTTTCAGATTCAGCGGCTGTTGTTGCCGTTGGTGATTTTGTTAACGCTGCCGCGAATGCGTTCACCGGCGGTTTGTGCTTCATTGATGCCTGTCACTTGCGCGACCGCCTGGTCGGTTTGCTGCAGGTGTTCGCGGAGATGCGGGACCGTCTGCTCGATGTACTGCTTGAGCTGCGGGTTCTGGGCGTTGCGCTCGGCCCAGGAGTACATCAGGATGTCCTTGTGATGATCGCCGACGTTACAGAACAGGTAAGCGCGATCGAGCTCATCGCCCTGCTTCTGCTGCATCTCTTCCATCTGGGCGCGCTGGGCGGGCATCAGCTCATCTTTCAGCGGCGCGCCCATCGACTGAGCGACCTGCTTGAGCTGCTGCTCGGCCTGCTGATGATCCTTGATCAGCTGTTGAGCAAGCTGCTTGACCTGCTGGTCCTGCGTCTTCTGCTCGACATACTGGCTGAGCTGAATTTCAAAATTATTGCCCGATGAGGCTTCCTGGATGAACTTGCGTTCTTCCTGCTGGTCCATCGCGTGGCTGCGCTCCTGGCCTTCATGGCGCGCAGCTGGCGTGTTGGTTTCGCGATTCTGTTCGGCCGCATTTTGCGCCAGGACCAGCGGGGCCCCTGCGATTGCCGCCACGGCTGCACAACGCAACAACATCTTCTTCATGATTCACCTCGTGAATGAATGACCTGCAAGGCTGCTTCCATCGATTCCCGTTCAACTTCCGTATCGACTTTTTGCGACCTCCTTTCCCTCAGATAACAGCAAGACCGTAGCCCGAGGTGCGCGAGCAACAGATATGCCTTGGGGGATCGGCTACGGAAAAACGCGAAAGGGGCTGGCGAACTCGTCTGCGCTCAAACCTTCAGGAGCCTCGATCGCGTCTTTAAAGAGGATCGATGCGGACTGGCGATTGATGGACGTGCGGGTCAGACTGTCGTTGACAACCGTAAGCGCGACGATCATTAGTCGCGGATTTCTATGGAGCGCCGGACGTGGACTCACCCGGCGGAATCTCAGGTTCAGGTTCAGGCTCAACCAGATCCAGCGCGAGGCGAGTCATGAAAAACTGGAGCTCTCCATGCGCCAATGTCACCGGCAGCTCATCGCGGAGGTCATATTGATGGGAATGGTCTTCGGCTGAGTCGTCGCCGCGCTTTTCCCCTTCGGTGATGATGTGATGCTCGAACGTGACGGCATCCTCATGACTCTGCATCACGACCAGCTCACCCCACCGCCAGGCCAGATGAACGCGCAGCGATAATTGGTTGCCCCAGGTGGAAACGCGATGGATGATGCTATTCTTGGCCAGTAGCTGAACGAGATCCTCGACTTCGGGAAAGACGGCGTTTTTGAGGAAATCGGCGTAGTTGCGGTTATACTCCTGCTGCCGGGCCATCGCCTCGCGCTCGGCCGTCAACTTCTCCGGCGCCACCTCGCGGAACGGGCGCACGCGCCCCAGCCACCATTTCGCAAACGCCTTGTCCTGCATGCCGCGAAGCGTACGAGTCAACGTCTCCCCGGGCAAGTGCCCAACTCCACGGGTGCGATGGAGTTTGGTTGTCGTACGATGTCATCTGGCAGAATCTTTCTTGCCAAATCCAACGCGTCGCCGCAAAATTCGCCCAGTTACACCTCGGCTGACGGACCAGCATTGACTTGAGGGAGGAGCCATGCGGGAGGATGGTAATCCGCGCGCAATCTCTATTGCATCAGCAGCTAATCGCAGCAGGCTTTCAAGAGCCGGCTTCACGCTGGCTGAATTCCTGATCAGCATCACCATCATTGTCATTCTGATGATGCTGCTATTCCCCTTTGCGCGAAAGATGCGCGAAGCATCGCGGGCAGCGCAATGTAAAAGTAATCTGCATCAGATTGCGTCTGCATTTTTCCTGTTCGCTTCCGAGCATAATTCGCAGCTTCCCGGCGGCCGATGGGACAGCGACCAGGTCAATCCCGATTACCGCGATTGGATCATGACCCGGCCGCCAGATTATTTAACCGCGCCTCAAGGCGGCACCATCTTCAAATACTTGGCCGGCGATCTGTCGGTGTTCCGCTGCCCTTCGCTGGACCTCAATCCGCCTCGGCCCAAGGCACTCTTTGGGCCATTCAATGGCAGCAATGGCCACATTGACTATCAGGCGGTGACGGCCTTCAGCGGCGCTCGCCTTGGCTCGGTCAGTGCCCGCAGCCAGATGCTCGATATCAACAACCAGTATCAGCCAGAGGTCACCCCGCTTATCGTCGAGGAAGATCCGTTGTACGGGAACGGCTTTAACCTGACCGGTTCGCATGAGACGACGTTTACCATGTCTCACCATCACAGTGGAGCGAGTCATTATGCGGCGGTGGATGGGTCGGTCGTCTCGATCAATGAGCCTCATGTCACGGCAGCGCCTTTTGGGGCCGACCGTTGGCAGTCGATCGCGCCCAGCGGGAATTGGGTGTCACTTGGCGACGCACACGCGAGGTTCGGAAGCTGGAATAATAAATAGATCCCGATCGGATTCTCAAATTCCCTTTACGAATTCCGCGATTCGGTGAAGTGCGCCGCGCGGAGCATCGGGCGGTTGCGTTGCATAACGCGCCGTTCGCTCAATGTGATCTTCCAAGCCTTCCACGCGCCG
>JANWHF010000007.1 GCA_025450555.1 Tepidisphaeraceae bacterium
ATCAGCAGCCGCGCCGTCGCGGGACCAAAATTTGGAACCGGTTTTCCCCAGTAAGTTTCTTCGCGGAAGGAGGCCCGCTTCTCGGCGGCCTTTTGCCGGCAGTGCGCGACAAGCCGCGGACACTGCCGGCATTTGATGATCTGACTTTGAAGTCGGTCCCAGGAGGTCATGATGCGGAGCACGCCCGATGTTTGGAGAGCGGCAAGTCTTCTGCTGCCGCTAATTCACAATGACCGACACGCACGGATAGCGGATGACTTAAAAGAGCCGCGCACGAAGTAAGCGGTCCGGAAGCGCGCCACGCGCCGAATCCGCTTACTTCGTGCGCGGCTCTTTCCATCGCGCACCGTTCGCGGCATCGCGGAAGGGCTGCCCCCGACGCCCTCCAGTGCGATCGATCATGCCGCGCCTTGAGCCGCTTCCTTGAAATAACTGAAGCTGCCGCGAACGTAGGCAACGCCGTCCATCGCACGAATCGTCGCGATGGCATCGGTCGGGGCGATCGCTTCAATCACATGGTTTTGCTCATCGATCGCGAGCACGGTCGCCCCGGTTTCGGCGATGGCCGATGCAATGTCATTCAAGCTGTTTCGGTCGGCGTTTCGAGGATCCACAACCACATACAAATTCGACATCCACATATATCCATCACCTCCCTGCGGACACAGATGCGGGAAGTCGGTTGGCCTTGCGGCGAATTGAGTATTTCTCACCCATCGCCGCGATATCCATAGTACGTGCGGCACCTATGCCGGTTCCAGTACCGCCCCTTAGAGGCTTTCGGCATTCTTATATAATTAGGGCCTTCGAAAGGCTTTGATACAGCGAGAGATGCTGCTGAGCGATGTTTTCCCAGGCATACCGCTGGGCGAAGAGCCGGCCCTGCTCGCCCATCTGCTCTGCAAGAGCTCGGTTATCGATAAACTCGCGAAGGGCCGACGCAAGGCCGGCAGCCGATTCCTGTGGGACGAGCCGGCCGGTTTTGTCGTGTTCGATCAGGTCGGCAATACCTGGCACCGCCGATCCAACCACAGGCTTTCCTGCCGCGAAAGCCTCGATCAGAACAAGCGGGAAAGCTTCCCAGACCCTCGATGGCATCGCGATACAACGGGAATTTTGCAGCAGCCAGATCTTGTCGGCTCCATCGACTCGGCCGACGAGATCGACACGATCGCTCAAGTTCAGTCGATTGATCTGCGCTTCGAGAGCTGAGCGCTCGTCGCCGGCTCCGGCGATGATGCAACGTGCGCTCGGCAATCTTGCCATCGCATCGATCAGAACATCCACGCCCTTTCGCTTTGCCAATCGGCCCAGGAACAGGATGTAAGAACCCGGCTCGATGTGGGAAAAGCGATCAGGCCGAACCACAGGCGATTCATAAGGCGACAGATCGATCCCATTAGGAATGGAGACGATCGGCGGCAGCCGATCGGAGAGTTTTCGATATCCCTCTTCCGTGAAGTTTCCAATTGAAATCAAGGCATCGGCCGACTCCACCGCTTTGATGAATCGCGGCCGCATTCCAGGCTTGACGATCCGCGCGTTGCCTTCCTTCACATCGCCGCCATGGCTGGTGATGACCACCGGCACGCCCAATTCGCGCTTGCACAGCGCGGCCAGATATCCGGTTGGATAAACATCGTGGCAATGGATCACGTCGAACCGCTCGGCGGCCTGAAGCTTCAGGAGCCAGCGTTTGTAGAAGCCGACGAATCGCCGCGTGGAAATAAATCGCGGATGGCGGACGACCGGATAGGGCAATTGCGAATCATTGGGCCGAAGCGGCGCGCGGGGGTTCTGCACCAGCACGACCGCGCGATGGCCGAGGCGCGTGAAATGCCGGGCCAGGGCATCAACGACCGCCTCCTGCCCTCCCAGTTTGGGCAACGCGGTCGCGGTATAGAGACAGATTCGCATGCGTTGAGTTTCCGTAGCCACTGCCTCGATTGAATGTCCCAGGCGCTCATCTTATGAATCCAACACTGCGCGACAAACTCGATCGCGTATTGGAGGGCTCGGGGGCCTCGCTCCCGCGACGCGGCGAGTGGACCAAAAATGAAAGAGCCGCGCACGAAGTAAGCGGATTGGCGCAGGAAGTAAGCGGATTGGCGCGCGCTCCCAATCCGCTTACTTCGTGCGCGGCTCTTTTCGATCATCTGCGGTATTTGCGGTGCGTCCGAGTACCTCAGCTTCTCGAAAATCAGCGGCGGCCAAGTACTGCCGCCCTCCAGAACGCAAACGCAACGATTGCGAAACTTTTTCGCCCGCTCGATGTCTAAGAGTTGCAGGTTTCCATAAGGTACGATTTTCTCTTTCATCGGAGCAGTTATGCCGACATGGGCACGAGTCTGCGCGCTATTTGGCGTCATGGTTTTCGGCAGCAACGTATTGGGCCAGGTCGCACCGGCCACGCAACCGGCTGGTCCGCTGGCGGAGCTTCCCGCCAGCGCCGAAAGCAAAATCATGGGCGTCACCGTTTATGAAGGCACCGCCCTGGTCACCCGACAGGTTCAGGTGAAGGAGGGCAAGGGGCTGGTTGAGCTGGTCGTCGGCCCCCTGCCGCCACAGACGATCGACAGCTCGCTGTTTACCGAAAGCAGCGATGGAATTCGCGTTTTGACTACACGTTATCGCACGCGTGCGGTGGCTGAAGATACGCGGGCCGAGGTGCGCAGCCGCGAAGAGCAGATTCACAAACTCACCGATAAGAACCAGGAGCTTGCGAAGCAGCTCGAGGTCATCGGGCAGGATATTGGGCTTCTGACGAAGCTG
Source organism: Tepidisphaeraceae bacterium (assembly GCA_025450555.1). Classification (GTDB taxonomy): domain Bacteria; phylum Planctomycetota; class Phycisphaerae; order Tepidisphaerales; family Tepidisphaeraceae; genus JANWHF01. The sequence goes on from JANWHF010000007.1 coordinate 2,773, forward strand.
GAGAACTTTACCGCCGCCACGTTGCAACAGTTGACCGACAAGGGGCAATTGAATGCCGACAACACGATCAAGCTAGCCAATTACATGATGGAGCGACGTGCCGCCGATGGGCAGCAGCAGGTGACTGTTCAGCAGGAAACGGCGGCTAATCAGGAGCAAATCCAATTTCTTCAGCGGCAGATCAGCGAGCTTGCCGCGGGAACGAGCCGGACCGAGCGCGAAGCGGTGATCGTTGTCGATAAGAGCAATGCCGCGGCAGGCCAGGTTCGATTGAATTACCTGGTGAACGGAGCGACCTGGCAGCCGCAATACAAGCTGCGCAGCGCCGGGGAAAAGGATCCGGTGCAGGTGGAATATCTTGGATCGGTCAGCCAGCAATCAGGAGAAGACTGGAGCGATGTCGAGCTGGTTCTGTCCACTGCGACGCCGCGCCTCAATGCCGCGCCGCCGGATTTGCTGGCGTTGGAAATCACGGTTGTGCCGCCGGGACAGAATCAGGCGGCCATGCCGGAAATCAATAAGATGGACGCTTATCGGCGGGGACGAGGCCTGCGCCAGCAGGCGGCGCAGGAGTTTGTGCAGAACCGAGGCGAAGCAGCGAACGGATCTTTGAACACGGCAGCAGCCGCCGAGCAATTCGGCGATCTGCTCGCCCGCGAAGACGCCTCCGGTGAGAATCCGCAGGCAGAAAAGGACGGCCCCAGCGTTTCCTATCACCTGGCGACGCGGATGACCGTGCCTTCGAGAAACGATCAGCAGCTTGTGGAGGTGGCTCGGATCGAGCTGGCGCCGGACTATTTCTATAAGACGGTGCCGGTGCTGTCGCCGCACGTTTATCGACTGGCCGAGCTGACCAATCGCACGCAATACGTTCTTCTGCCGGGTGAAGCGACGATGTACGTCGGCACCGATTTTGTTGGCCGCACCCGGCTTCCGCTGGTCGCCATCGGCGAAAAGTTTACCGCGGGGTTCGGCGTCGATCCGCAGATCCAGGTCGACCGCGAGCTGGTTTCTAAAACACGCTCCATCCAGGGTGGCAATCAGGTGCAGACGTATCAATACCGTTTGCGCATCAGCAGTTACAAACAAAGTCCAGTGAATTTGCAGGTTTGGGATCGGCTGCCGCACGGCCAAAACGAGGCGGTTGCCGTGGAACTGGTCAGCACCACGCCGGCGCTGAGCCAGGACGCGGAATATCTTCGGGTCGATCGCCCCAAGAACCTGCTGCGCTGGGACTTGACGATCAAGCCCGATGAAAGCAGCGCCGCCACCGCCACGATCGATTACGAATTCAAGCTCCAATACGACCGCAACCTGGCGATCGGCGATCTCCAGCCGGCAAAGAGATAGAGACAGCGACATTTCGCCGTTCCCGCTAACCCACGTCGCTTGCGCTTTTGCGGACGGAGCCGCTAAAACCATCAGCAAACGCGCAAGTGACGTGGGTGGCGGTTTACCGCCCGCCGTCAAATCTTCCCTCATTTATCAAAAGCGGGAACTCCAATTTACGGTGCGTCGATTCCAACTCCAGGCATTCTTTATAGTCGCATGTTCACAGCGCGGCTGTAGTTTGTCTGCCGGCGCAAGGTGACTAAAATGTCTTGTGTCCCGAGCGCAATCCGCTCCTGATTTTCAGGGAGAAAATGTCCGGTCGCTCTGGCGTGACGTGGGAAGGCGAAGTTTGCCTCCATGGAGTTGGCCGATGAACGAAGAACAACAACACCGCCCGCGCAGCGAAGGCAGGGTGTCCAGCAAGGATATCAGCGGCGTCCTCAAGGGCTGGGATTACGAGCCCGGCGCGCTGAACGTCCGTAAAGTGGCTGGCAGCGATGGCAGCCCGAAGCTGCAGATGCGCATCGATCTGGGTCTGCTTCAAATGGAGCTGACCGGCCGGCCCGATGGGCATCGCCCGCATGGCTGCGAGTCGCTCCTCGATTACTTTGAAACGCAACTGGCCGATCACAAAAAGAAGGCCGGCGTCGAGGTTGGCTTTCACCTCACGCCAAGTCAGTGCCAATCGCTGCGCGAAGAGGCGTCGCAATATTATCAGCGCTATTTGAGCCTGTTCGTGCTGGAGGATTTTGCCGGCGTCGTGCGCGACACGCAGCGCAATTTGCGCGTGCTGGACCTGTGTGCGCAGTTTGCCGACGATGAGCAGGATCGGCTGGTGCTCGAGCAATATCGCCCCTACATCACCATGATGAATGTCCGCGCGCGGGCGTCGATCTTCTTCAAGCAGGAACGGTACGCCGAGGCGTTAGCGATCATCGAAGAAGGACTTGTTGAGATCAAGGAATTCTTCGAGCGCTTCGGGCAGGACACCGGCTTCGAGCATTCTAATGAAGTGCGAGTGCTCAAGCGGTTTGCCCGCGAGATCAAGCGGAAGCTGCCGGTCGATCCGCTCGCTAAGCTGCGCCGAAAACTGAAACGCGCCATCAAAGATGAGCGGTACGAAGAAGCGGCGAAGTTGCGCGATCAGATTGCGGAGTTGGAAAGTGCCGACATCCCTGGCGCCGAAGAAGACGCGGGCATTTGAAATCGCGGATAAGATCTCACGCAGCAGTGACGCGCCAGGAAGCGAAAGATCTAAAAGAGCCGCGCACGAAGTAAGCGGATTAGCGCACAATTGCGTTAATCCGCTTACTTCGTGCGCGGCTCCTTCAATTCCCGCCGTCTTCAAGACATCGCACGGCGACGCCCCGCGCATCTCAATCTGCATTCGTCGATCGCGAAAAATTCAATTCCACCGGCTTTCCATGTTCCACTCGGAAGCTCTGGGCGGAATAGAGGCGATCATTGCGCCAGGCCGTGGCGTTGTATTCGCCGTCGGCGAGATATGTGATGGCATGAAAATGATTCTGCTCATCCAGTTCCAGGGGCGACAGCGTCACCCCCCGCCTCGGATTGGCGGTCTGCCCTTCAATCGTGACCCGCACGGGCCCCGCCCCAGCAGCGGCGCTCAGCGTTACGCCCGAATCCAAAACGAAGCTGACGATTCGAAATCGGTCAAGGACGAATCGATGATTCAGGATCATCTGCCCCTTATGGATTACCTCTACCGAATACTGCCCCGGTTCGAGCAGTACCGGGCTTTGATAGTTGTTGTCGGCGGACAGCGTTGTTTCCCAATGGCCATTGGCACCAGAGACCTTGACCTTCGAGTCGGCCAATGTCTGGTCGCCATACAGCACGACCGCACAGGACGGCTCCGGCGTCTTCAGATCGCGCCAGTAGATGGTCGCGAGCATCGCCATCACGAGCGCGACAATGAAGATCGTCATGACGCGCACGAAAGGTCCGCGGGCCATGCCCTGGCGCATGGGCGGTGGATGCGGCTGCCGGGCGGGCGCGGGAGCCGGTGGCTGAGATCGGGCTGATTCGATCGGACGCTGCATCGTCAAAGCGTTTCGCGATACCACCTCTTTATCGGTCAGGCCGGCTTGTCAATCGACCTGCGAGCATGCCATACAAAATCCGTCTTTCCATTAGAACGTGAAGCAACGCGCCTGGGTTCCGCTCCTGCCAGCCAAGTTGTCGGCAGCATTTTGAAAAGATTATGGGCCAGCCGAGCAATTTTGCGACTATCGGCGGCTCAGTCCCTTCTGATAATTTCAACCCCTGCTGGGGATACCACAACAGGAGCTGATCCGATGGCCAAGAAAAAGAGCGGCGGAAGGGCTGGCAAGGGAAAAGGAAAATCGAAAACCTCATCCAGGCGAAAGACCGCAGCCAAGGGCTCGACTGGCGCCTCGAAACGCAAAGCCGGCGGAGCCAGCCGAGGTAAGGGCAAAGGCAAGGCATCGTCCAAACGCCGCTCACCGGTCCGGACTGCTTCCTCCCGCCCCACCGCTTCCGGTGGCGCTCGAAGGGCTGGGTCCGTTAAGCGAACAGCGAAAAAAGTCGGCTCGGCATCCCGAATCGCAAAGCCGGGAAGGTCGAGCGATTTTGGAACACCGGCACGCCGCGCAAGACCTCGCGCCGGCGGACGCGGTAAAGGACCAGAACAGGGAACCGGTCCGGAGCGCGCCGGCTCGCGCGGCATCCGCGAAAGCGCGGTGGGTCATGCTATCGGATCACCGGGCGCGGGCAGTGGTGGCGACATTGACACCGACGTCGTCGGGGTCGGAACTGGCGTCGGACTGGCGTCCGAAGGACCCGACGAAACCCTCGACGCCGCCGAGTTCAACTCGGAACAATCTCGCTCCGCAAGACCCGCAGCCCGCGCGACGCCCCCCGCCCAGCAAGGCGAAGAGGCCGACAGCCTCGATCACAGCGGCGGCAGCGACGAATACTCCCCGCCGTCGGCCAACGAACAAAAGTCATTTGGAACGGGACTGGATGACGACGACATCGAAGAGGATCAGGGAGAATGATGCTCCGCTTCAGCGGGAGCAGATCCGATTCGCACTGGTGCATGCCACCTCACGGTAGCGCCGGTGGGTCTGATATCCATTGGGCCGAAATCTTTAACCTGTATGTCGCAATCGGCGAGCACCCGGTACACGTCTCCTGAGGCACGGTTGGTTACCGTAATCTGAGGATTAGAGTGCCAAACATCCGGCGCTCGGGATGTGCCCGCCTGATCAACAGTGATCTTCCATCCTCTCCGACTGCTCTTACCCAATAAGGATGCATCGGAATGGAAATCCGACACGCCCGTGCAATCCCAAACGACTTCGCCGCCCTTTGAAGAATTGAAAATGATCCCATCGATCGATACGTCTTGCACCCAATTGGGCTTTGAATTGAAGCCCATGTCATCGATGAGAGCCTTGGGGAGGTGAAATTCTATCTTGTCCATTTTCGATGAGGCGCCATTATCAATAGTCGGCACCGCAGACGGCGCAACCTTCTCCACCGCGACGATACGGTTCGGATCAAGGCTGACCCGGTCGATTCTGGCTTGCGCGATGGGGACAAGGCGATGCCTGAACTGCGACACCCAGAAAAATACAACCGCGGTGATGATGGCCACAACAAAGACAACGAAAGTAATCGCAATACTCCATTTCATTGCCTACACCTCGTTTCCGCTCTTGATATATCGAAAAGTGGGCCGGGCGGGAATGTGAGATCTATCTTTCAATTCAAAGCAACTCTTCGAGTTGCTCATGATTAATTTCGCAGTCGACGAGAATTTGACCAAGCAGCCCCGGCCCGATGGTCTCGCCGGAATGAACGGGCACTGTTGTGACGCGGCCATCGGAGTGTCGTAGCCGATGATGGCTGCCTTGAATGCGAACGACCACGAAGCCAAGTTTTTTCAAGGCGCGGATCAGTTCCTTGCCCGTCACTCGTTTCCGACGAGGCATCAGGCTACCTGCACCTGTTGAACGGCAATGAATGTCCGGCGCGGTGGACGCGGACCGTCAGCGAGACACAACGTGATCACTTCAGTCACCCGCTTCATTAAGACGTCCAGCGACTTGGCCTGCGTGTGACAGCCTCGCAGTTCCGGAACATTCGCAACGTAATATCCCTCTTCATCCTGCTCAACGATCACAGTGAATGGGTCGGAACGCTTAGCCATGATTTAATTATACGACTCTTTTAATCGTCGTCATCCTTCTGCTTCCCCGATGCCGGCATGTACCCACGCGGCGTGCGCGGCATTTTTGCGCCGGGGCCTTTCACCGTCTGCCAGATGATCTCGTCCAGTTCCTGCGCTGGCGCGCGATCTTCGACGGAGAAATCCATCTTGGCTGACTGCTCCAACAGACTCAGTTCCGGGCTGACGGGGCGCACCTGGCCGCGATCGGGATTGTGTTCCATCGCATATTTTTCGGCCGGCATGGTCGCCTGGAAAGGCTCGATGTTGTGCGGAGCGGAGTCCCAATCCATGATCGGGCTCGACGTGGCGTCGTATTGACACATCGGCGGCAGATCGAGCAAATCTTCGATCGTTCGCAGGCAGCTTGCGGTGTTATGGAAGGTGTGATCGACGCTGCCTCGCTTGATCCACGGGCTGATGACGTAGCAGGTCGAGCGGTGGGTATCGACATGATCCGGCCCGTCCTGGGCATCGTCCTCAATGACGAAGATCGCGGTGGAATGCCAGATCGGACTGCGCGACACCGCCTCGACCAGCTCGCCCACACCAAAATCATTGTCGGCCACCATCGAGCGTGGCGTGTGCTTGTTGGCCGATGCGCCAAACGTGTGATCGTCGCCCATTCGCACGGTCATCAGATTTGGCACTGAGTTGCCGCTGGGATCTTTCTTGAGCATTTCCTGGAATTCGCGGTTCCATTCGGCAAAGCGACAAGGGGCATCATGCGTGCCGTACTTGGTCCTGCCCCACAGGAAGCGCGGATCGTGCGTCTTCTCATAATACAGATGCGGCGCGTCGCTGTCGGGATAATCCAGATCGAATCGGCGGAAGTCGATGTCGGTCCTCCCCGCCAGATCATGGCCGGCTGGAAGAAGCCCGGTGGCGCTCGGCCAGTTTTCCGGTGCGACGCGCTTGCCATCGCGCGTCTTGCCGCCGTCGTTTTCGAAGAAGCCGAAATTGCGGTAAGTGCGTCCGTTCTTCTCCGCCAGGTCCCAGAGGTGTCCGCCGGGCGATTCAGCAACGTCGGTTATGGGTTCCGCGCCATTCTTGAACACCGGCAGATCGCTTGATGGTTTTCCATTGGCATCTTTGGCCGGAAAGCCCCCGGCGGGATATCCGTTGTTTTCGCCTTCATAATCAAAATGGCGTCCGCGCCCGCTGTAGCCATAGGGCACGTTGCGAATGACATATTCATTGGCCATCGCCTGCGTGGACCAGACCCATCCGTCGCCGGAGACTTCGCCGCAATCGTAAAAGTTGTCGAGCAGGACGAACCGCTCGGCGATCGCATGCAGATTCGGCGTCACATCGCGGCCGAAAATGACATACTTCGGATCGCCATTGCCCTTGGAGATGTCGCCGAGGATCTGATCGTATGCGCGATTTTCCTTGACGATATAAATTACATGTTGAATTTTGCCTGAGTGGAGACTGATCGATTTGAGCGGGTTGTCGTTGCTCAGGTGCCGTGGCGTGAGGCGATTATCCGCCAGCACCTTTTCCGCCGACGCCTTGAACTGATCCTTCGTCGGAATCGCCAGAAGCTGGACGTTGCCCTCGATGATATTCAATGGCGACTGATGCCTCTTTCCCGGCGGCGGATTGAGATTTCGCGCGGCAGTTCCCTTCGCATTGGCAACCAGCAGATGCTTTCCATCGGGCGCAAGGACCACCCCGGTCGGATACCAGCCGGCGGAAATGTAGCTTTCGACCTGAAGATCGCCGATGTCCACCACGGCAATCGCATTCATATCGCCGAGGGAGGCGTAGAGCCATTTCTCATCTGCCGAGAGCGCCAGGCCGGTCGGCGTTGCGCCAGGCAAATCCTTGGCGATGATCGGCCGAAGCAGAACCGTGCCCGTGATCTGATCGGTTTGCGTATCGACGATTGAAACGGTGTCGCTGCTGGCGTTGGCGACAAACATTCGCCTCTGCGCTTTGTCAAAGATCATCGCACCGGGGTGCGAGCCGGTTGAAATCTTGCCGGCCATCGTGATGTGCGCGGGATCGGTCGTATTGAGGACATAAACCGCCCCATCGCGCTCGCTGGCGACATAAAGCTTGCTGCCATCATGTAGAACACAGACCGCCAGCGGAAAATTCGGCGATTGCGCGAAGCTGTCGGTGAAGCGGTAGCGACCCAGCTCTTTCTCGGAATCCGCATCATAAATCGCCACGCTGCTGGGCTCGGGAAGCGTGGTCGATTGAGGATCATTGTTGGCGACATACAGCCGGCCATGATCGTCCAGGGCCAGACCGGTGGGAAAATCATGCTTTTTGGTGTTGATGGTTTGCGTTGCCGTCAGTTCGCCTTCCGGACTGACTTGAAAGACCGCGATTGAATCGTGGTTCCCCTGGGCGGCGTAGAGCTTGCCATCGCTCGAAGCGGCCAAGCCGTAATACAATCCATTGGACGCATCGAGGTTTCCGCGCCGGCCGGTGAAGGTGACGTGCGAAATGCCCTTGCCGTCTTCGGTCCGGATCGACCAGAGCGCCTGGCGATAGCCAATGTCGGTGGAGATGGCAAACTTGCCGTCCAGCACTGGAATCATGTTCGCCGGGTTGCTGCCCACGTCCTGCGATGCGACCGGCACAGGGCTGATATGCCGGCCGGTGATCAGCCGGGGGCCGGTTGATTCGGGCGCGGATGACTGCGCGCTATCCTGGGGCTTTGAAGAGCCATGATTCTGGCAGCCCACGAGGGCCGTTGCCACGAGAACCGCGGCCGGCTTCCACCATCGCCTCAAAGCGCTTCGATCGGTCGATCCCACGGGTGCTGCTTTCTCCTGGCCGAATGCCAGGCATCAAAAATGAACGAATAAACGGCCTGGGTTACCCCATCCATACGGCCCTTCCGCCCCCCTCCCATATTCCTGAAAACTTTGGACGTTGCCGGGCTTTTATCTGGCAATGTAAGAGAAAGCAGGCGTCGAATTCTCCACTCGGCCAAAGGCGTTCTCGCCGTTGGGGAGCATTCGCGCCTTGCAGTTCAGGGAGGTTGTGATGTCCGTTAAGATTTGGAAAACCAGCAAGCGGGCCCGGACCATTGCCGGCCCACAGATTCAGGCGCTTGAAGCAAGGCTGCTGCTAAGTGCTTCGGCATCCCTTGCCGCCAGCGGAGCATTGACCGTCAACGGGACCTCGGGCGATGATGTGGTTCGAGTTACCCTCGATGCGGTCAACCCCAAGCAGCTCGACGTGATTGTCAACGGAGCGACGCAAAGCTTTGCCGCCTCCAGCGTCAAGTCCGTCACGGTGAACGCCGGCTCAGGCAACGATGATGTAGAAGTGCTCGAGCTCAATGGTCCCATCAATGTTCCAATGACTCTTTTGGGCGGCTCCGGCAACGACACGCTCGTCGGCGGATCAGGGAACGATTACATCGATGGCGGCGCGGGGAATGACACCATCGCCGGCGAAGCAGGAACCAACATTCTCATCGGCGGCCCGGGGACCAATCGACTGGTTTCGGAAGGAAACGACACGCTTTATCAAGGCAATGGTCCGTCGGCTCAAACGCCCGCGAGTGCGCCATCGACGACACCAACGCCCCCCACTCAGAACCCGACTGATCCAACATCGTCCAAGCCGGCGAAGAAAAGCAAAGCCTCCGCCGCGCCGACCGAACAGACCGTCATGCCTGTGACCGCTCCCGCAAAAGGACAAAAGAATAAGGCGAAATCGACTCCACCGGGCAAAGCCAAAGGACACGCAGCTAAGCAAAACAACGGCTCGCAAAGGCAGAAGAAGAACCACCACTAAACAATTCGATTCTAGAAAGACCAACCATTCCACCACTTGCCGGCGGCGAGCAAAGAGTAGTTAGGGTGCGTCGTTTTGCGCACGTTGGGAAGTTCAACGGCCCCGTTGGACGGCAGTAAGTAGGAGCACGGCCGGTTCGATGGGAGTGAGCGCCGCTTTTGTAATGCGGGGCATCGAAGGCCATGGAACTACTCTTCTCATGCTTTCATTGCGCCCAAACAAGGCTCGGGTCATCCGATTAAGTATTATTACGCTGGCTCTGTCGCCATTTATTTTGCTTGCGCAAAGCCAGGCGCCCACGACGCGCCCGTCGACGACACAAGCCGATTCGCGCCCTGCCGATACTCAGGCGCTCGATACGCAACCTGATACTCAACCGCTGGATACGCAGCCGGTTGAGACTCAACCTTCAGCAATTCGTCTGAATTTTAAAGATGCCTCGCTGGACGCGGTCCTGCAGTACCTTTCGGATGTGGCCGGCTTTGTGGTGATCCGGGATGTGCCGGTCGATGGGCGCGTGACGCTGCTGAGTCTGCAGCCCGTTTCTCCTGAACAGGCCGTCACGCTGCTCAACACTATTCTGCGTGCTAACGGTCTGGCCGCCATGCAGAATGGCCGGACTTTGCGGATCGTGCGCGAAGATCGCGCACGCCGGCATGCAGATACGCCCGTTCATTTCGGTGCCGATCCCAGTTCCATCGATGCCACCGATGAGCTGATCACGCAGGTCATTCCGATCAAGAATGTCGATGCCGTCAAGCTTCAGGCCGATCTCAAACCCATCATCGGGCCAGATGCCGATGTGGCTTCCAATGCAGGCAGCAATGCCATCGTGATGACCGACACGTCAGCCAATGTGAAGCGCGTTGTCGAGATTATCAACACGCTGGACAAGGGCGAATCGAGCCAATCAGAGCTGAAAGTTATCCAACTCAAAAACGCCAGCGCCAGCTCCGCCGTCAAGCTCGTGCTGTCGATCTTTCACACCGAGGAGCCGCGCATTCGCGGCGGGGATCCGAACCAGATTCGCGCGTTCCTCGAGGCGCAGCGCCAAGGCAAGGCCCTCGGCGGTGGCATGGATAAGGCGCTCAACGGCGGGCATATCACCGCCGCCGCCGACGACCGCACGAACACCGTCATCGTCGCCGGCCCCACCGACACCGTGAAGCTGATCGAGGGAATGCTTCACGATCTGGACAACAACGATTCGCAGGTTTCGCAGATCAAGACATTCCATCTGAAGTCGGCCAATGCCTACTCCGTATCGCGTGTGATCCTTTCGATGTTCGGCGAAGAGGAGCAGGGGCAGACGCACCTGAACGATCAGAGCGGCGTGCGCACGCATGTAACCGCGAGTGTCGAAGAGCGCACCAATACGCTCATCATCACCGCGCCAGCGGGAACGTTGGCCATCATTGAAAACATCATTCACGATCTGGACACCAACCCCGGCGTCAGCCCCAACATTCACAGCTATCACCTCAAATTCGCCGATGCCACGTCGATCGACAAGGTGCTGTCCTCAGTCTTCAACGACGTGACCGAGCGGCGGCGCGGACAACAGCCGGAGCGGATCAACGTCACCGCGGAGGGACGCACCAACACGCTGATCGTGAACGGCTCGCCCGAAGCGTTGCAGATCGTGGATAAGCTGGTGTCGGAACTGGATGTGAGCCCCAATGCCGGCGCGGATGTGAAGTTCTTCCATCTCAAGCATGCCGACTCGGTCAGTGCGGCCAAGACAATCCAGGCCTTCTTCAAGCCGCCGGACAATACGAAATCGACCGATCCGTCGAAGTACGAGCCGGTGAATGCGACGGCCGACGATCGCACCAACACCGTCATGGTCACCGCCCCTCCTGAGGCGATGAGTGTGGTCGAGCAGATCGTTCAGGAATTGGAAGCTGACCCTTCAACCGTTTATCAATATCGCTCCTATCCGCTGACCTTTGCCGACGCGTCGGCCACCGCCAAGCAGTTGACGACGATGTTCACGCCTGATCCGCAGGCGGTGCAGGACAAGAACAAGCCGCTGCCCAAGGACGCGCTCCACGCGCATGTGATCTGCACCTTCGATGACCGCACCAATACGGTGATGGTCACGGCTCCGGAAGACACGCTGAAAATCATTGATGGAATGGTCAAGATGCTGGATGCAAACCCAGCGTCGGCCGACGATCTGCAGGTCTTCCAGCTTCAATATGCCGACGCCGACTCAGCCGCGACGTTGATTGACTCGATCTTCGATCCGGACGCCAACACGAACACGAGCTCCAAGTCTCGCAGTAGCAGCAGCAACGATCCCAATCGACGTCCCAGTAAAGTTCATGCATCGGCCGACGATCGCACCAATTCGCTGGTCGTGACCGCGCCGGGCGATTTGCTGAAGGTGGTCGGAAAGATCATTCACCAGCTCGATTCCAACCCCAGCTCGAAGGAAACCTTCTTCATCTATCGCCTGCGCAACGCGCAATCGCAGAACCTGGAACTGGTTCTGAACGAGATGTTCGGCAATTATCAGATGCCCGGCAGCACTGGAGCTTTCAACCGCTCCGGGACGAACGCAACCGCTTCATCGCAGTCTCAGGGAAGCATGTCGCGCACGCTCAGCTCGAGTAACGGCTTCCGTCAGCCCACGATGGGCGGCGCCTTTGGCAGCACCACCGCCGCTCCGTTCTCCGCCGGCCGCAGCAGTTCGCGCACTCCGAACTCGCTGTCGTCGAGCATGATGCATGTGGTGACCGACTTGACCGGCGAAGTGTCGGTCGTGGCCGACCCGGATACCAATTCGCTGCTGGTCACCACCGCCACTAAATATCAGCAACAGGTCAAGCACATTATCGAAGAACTCGATAAGCCGGTGCCCCAGGTGCTGATCAAGGTGCTGATTGCCGAAGTGACGCACGAAGACGCCGGCGACTGGGGCGTGGATTTCTCGATTCTCAATCAGCGTCCCAGCGGCAAAGGTCTGACCGTCGGCCAGAGCATGGGCAACACCAGCGCCTATGCCAATAACGGCGGCCTGGCCGTCAGTCTTCTGGAAGGCAACGTGCAGGCGACGCTTCACGCTCTGGCCACCGAAGGCAAGCTGGACGTGCTGTCGCGCCCCTACATTCTTGCCAGCGACAATCAGCAGGCGTCGATCTCGGTCGGCCAGCAGGTGCCGATCGTCACGAACGTGCAAGTGACCGATACCGGCCAGCTCATCACGACGCCAACCTATCAGCCGGTCGGCATCATTTTGAACGTCACGCCGCACATCAATCCGGAGGGATTGGTCATCCTCGACGTCGCGCCGGAAATCAGCCAGTTGACCAGTTCCAATATTCAGATCGCGCCGGGCGTGCAGTCGCCGGTCTTCGATCAGCGCACCGCGCAGAGCCGGGTCGGCATCCCCGACGGCAAGACCATCGTCATCGGCGGTTTGATGGAAGACCGCAAGAACACCACCATCAACAAGGTGCCGATCCTCGGCGACATTCCGCTGATTGGTGAATTGTTCCGGCGAACCCAAACTGACAAAACCAAGACCGAGTTGCTGATCTTCCTGACGCCGCACGTGGCCCAGCAGCCCGATTTGCTCGATCCGATGTCGAAGCAGGAAATCGAGCATACGAAGCTGACGCCCAACGCGGTTTCGCCCGGAACGTTCCAGGATCACTTGAGCGGCATGCAGCGCGGCAGCGTTCCGCAGACCCGGCCATCCGATCACCCGCCGACGGTCGAATATACGCCGCTCGATGAACCGACGACGCAGCCGGACACGCAGGATAGCGAGCCGATTCACATTCCGGCGCGATGAGCGGTGAATCACCCTCGCCCTGCCGATGCAATTCATGCAAAATCAGTCTCGATGAAACGCAACGCGATGCGCGCTATCCCCTCGGTGGATGCGCTTCTCAAGGAATTGGACAATACAACACTGCCGCGGGCGGCGCTGGTCGTATTGATTCGGCGAGAGCTCGCATCGGTTCGGACAGCGCGCGAGCCATTGACGCGCCAGCAGATTGCCGAGCGGATTAGTACATCGGTCGGAGCATTGTGTCGCGCAAGGATCGAGCCGGTCATCAACGCCACCGGCGTTCTCATTCACACCAATCTCGGTCGCTCTCCGCTCGGTTCCGAGGTCGTCAAAACCATCTCGGCAGTCGCCTCGAATTACAACAACCTCGAATATGACCTGACCGGCGGCCAGCGCGGAGGACGCGCCGCGTATCTCGAGCACAACTTGGCCGTTCTCTGCGGCGCTGAGTCGGCGACCGTCGTCAACAACGGCGCGGCCGCTTTGGTCCTGATCCTCCGCCATTTCGTCACTCCCGCGCGGCCAAGGGTCATCATCTCGCGCGGTGAACTGATTCAAATCGGTGGCGGATTCCGCATCCCGGAAATCCTTGAAGCCGCCGGCGCAGAACTGTGCGAGGTCGGCACGACCAACAAGACGACGCTGATCGATTACAGCCGGGCCATTTCTAAACAGACGGCGATGGTCCTGAAGGTTCACCGCAGCAATTTCTTCATGTCCGGGTTCGTCGATTCGCCGGCGACTGAAGAGATCGCGGCTTTGGCGAAGAAAATGAAAATGCTGTTCGTGGAGGACCTTGGAAGCGGCGCAACCATGCCAACCGAAGCATTTGCCGGCTTGGAGCATGAGCCTACGCCATCGGAGACATTGCGGCGCGGCGTCGATCTGGTCTGCTTCAGCGGAGATAAAATGCTCGGCGGGCCGCAGGCGGGAATCATCGCCGGCAAAAGGAAGATGATCGATCAGCTCAAGCGGAATCCCCTGTTTCGTGCACTGCGATGCGACAAGCTGATTCTCGCGGGGCTTCAGGCGACGGTCGATCTTCATCTGGCGATGCAGTCCGATCCAACGCGCAGCGCTGACAGCGGTCTGCTGATCGTCGAGATGCTCAAGACATCGACTGCCGCTTTGCGGCTTCGCGCCGAGGCAATCGTAGCAGCCCTCGCCGATCTCCCGCTCAGTGCGACCATCGGAAGCGGCCAGTCCCGCATGGGCGGCGGTGCCCTCCCGCGCTCTTCGATGGAATCCGTGACCGTTGATCTCAAACCGATAACACCGCTCGATGCTTTCGCGGCGCGGCTCCGGTCCGCGAGCCCGCCTGTAATCGGGTATGTCTCCGGCAACCGCTTCAAGCTGGACCTGCGAACCGTTTTCCCGCGGCAGGATGCTGAACTGATTGCCGCACTGCGGCGGGCGGCGGAGAAGTCACAGGCTGGAAGCCTGTGCCACGAAATTCCGTAGCACAGCCTTCCAGGCTGTGAGAAAATCAGAAGTTTTGCACGTGTCGATCGGCTCTCATTTTGATGGATTCCAAACCGTTCATCCTCGCCACTGCCGGGCATGTCGATCATGGCAAAAGCGCGCTGGTGAAAGCCTTGACCGGCATCGATCCCGATCGGCTTCCCGAGGAAAAGAGCCGAGGCATCACCATCGATCTTGGATTCGCTCATACGACGCTGCCGGTTTCATCCAGCGACGGCGCCCAGACCATTCGTCTCGGAATTGTCGATGTGCCGGGTCACGAAGATTTCGTCAAAAACATGGTGGCGGGTGTGGGATCGGTCGATCTGGCCCTGCTTGTGGTGGCGGCTGATGACGGATGGATGCCGCAGACTGAGGAGCACCTGCAAATTTTGCAGTATCTGGGCGTCGGGCGGGGCGTGGTTGCCCTCACCAAAGCCGACCTGGTCTCTGATGAACAAGCCTCACAAGAGCAGATTCGCTCGAAGCTGCGCGGAACAGCATTGGCCGACGCTCCAATCATCGCGACCTCCATTCCGCAAGGGCGCGGCATCGAGGAACTGAAACTGGCGATTGTCCAGGCGTTGAAGGATGCGCAGCCTCGGCCGGACCTGGGAAAGCCAAGGCTCGCGGTCGATCGCGCTTTTACGATCAAAGGTGCCGGTACGGTGGTCACGGGAACCCTGATTGGTGGTTCGCTCCAACGTGGCCAGCAAATTGTCGTTCAGCCAGCCGGCGTCACGTCGCGTATCCGTTCGATGCAGTCAGGCAACAGTGAGATCGCGCAGGTACTTCCCGGCATCCGGGTGGCGTTGAACCTTCCCGACCTGCATCCGCGCGATCAAGCTCTTGCTAGCTCCACGATTGGCCGCGGCGATGTGGTTACGATTGCCGGTCTTGGATCGCCATCCGATACGCTTGATGTGCTCCTGGAGCAAAGCGATCGCGCCATTGAAGAGCGGCGAGCACACACCGTCACTAATGGAATGCCTGTTCGTCTCCATTTTGGCAGCGCAAGTGTGCCCGCGCGCCTCTGCTTGCAGCAGGGCGAGGAACTCGTGGCAGTTCAACCAGCCCTTGCGCAGCTTCGGCTGGAGTCGCCCGCTTATCTGTTTGCCGACGACCGGTTCATTCTGCGGGATTCAGCGGGCCGGCGCACCATCGCTGGCGGCCGGGTGCTCGATCCGCGTGCCCAGCGGCGAGGTTTTCGATCGGCTGCTCGACGGGCGAGCCTTGAACGGCTCTGCGCAGCCCGGGACCCGGCGTCGCGAATTCTGGCAATGCTCGCCGATCGACACCTTCTGCCGCGCGAGCAACTTTTGGCCCAGTCCAGCTTCACTGAGAAAAGCATCCAGGATGCCATCGCCCAACTTGCAGCGCAAAGTGAGATTATCGCCGGCCGCTCAAGCATCATCGAGACCGCCTGGTGGCACGCTCTCCTAAAGCGGGCTGCCGATGCCATCGACGCGGATCACGACGCCCATCCTGAGCGTACAGGCCTGCCTATGGCCGAGCTGCGATCAGTGATCACGGCACACATCCCACCTCATGTGGAGATATTCGATGATCTTCTTGCGTCATTGAAGAAAGACGGCTTCACCCAAACCGATGCTGCGATCGGCCGAGCCGCCCACCGCCCCGCCCTTCCGGCTCACCTTCACGCATCGGCTGACAAGATTCGCAACATTCTAAGCCAACAGGCGTTTGATCCCCCTTCGCGGAAACAGCTCACCCCCGATACCCGCGCATTCCAATCGCTCAAATTCCTCATCGGCACGGGCGAAGTCATCGAGATCGGCAATGATCTGGTTCTCCTCACATCGCATTATCACAAAGCCATTGAAATCATCGCCGGCCATTTGCGTCAACATGGCCCAAGCCAGGTGAGCGAGCTTCGCCAGGCGCTCAACACGAGCCGGCGGGTGATGGTTCCTCTACTTGAAAAGCTGGATCAGCAGCGCGTGACGCTGCGCCAGGGTGATAAGCGAGTGCTTCATAATGCGGCGAGCAAGTGACCTCAGGCATGCAACACTTGCACTCATCGACCGGTACCAAAAGCTGGATGGTCCTACAGATGACGGGCGTCAAATCCCGTTATATTTTTTAGATTGCTCATTCTGCATGGGTCCACTTAGAATCAGCCCTGCAGCCCAATTCCATTTTGGAACGGCAGGGACATGAGAAAAGGGGCGAGGACACACTTTCTTGCGGAGGTTCTATGCGACGGTTTTTGATCGCGGCAGCAGTGCTGTCGACGACGATGGCGTTCAGCCAGGTTTCGCGCGCTGCCGACAGCAGCGAGCAGGAAACGGTCAAGGGCGTTCTGATCGACAAGACCTGCGGCAACAAGCAGATGAAGAAGGAGGATCCCCAGGCCTCGGCAGCCGACCATGAAAAAGACTGCGCCCTTAAGTGCGGAAAGAAGGCCGGCTATGCCGTCATCAGCGGCAAGAAGCTGTGGGTTCTGGATGCCGACAGCAATAAGAAGGCCCAGGCCTTCCTCGAGAAGCATGACAGCACCAAGGTCACCGTGAAGGGCACCGAAAAGGGCGACACCCTCACCATCGAATCGATCGAAGAGACGAAATAAGCTGGCTCTCTGAGCTGATGCAATGTGCAGAACCCTCCCCGCGAACGGGAGGGTTTTGTCTTTTATTAGAAGTTATTGGGTCACGGGAACCGAAGGATTCACCGTGGTTGTAGGCGGTGTCGCCTCCTGTGAAATTGAAACAAACCCTGGCTTCCACTGAACGTTTGGCCCGCTGGCGCGTGCCGGCGTCTGCCAGCGCACGAAGTAAACTCCATCGCGCAACTGCCCTGCCGCGTCCCGATACTGCACCGGCCCCTGGGCCGTCAGATCGGTGCCGGTTTCCGGGGAATAAAGCGCTTCAATCGTCGGCTGCGTAGCGGGGAATACCACGCTGTCTGGGTTGTCAATCAAAATTGCGCGCACCCGCTTTTGAAAATTGGCCTGGACAAACTGAGTCCATGCCGGGTCCACTTCCAGCACGACCTTATGGTCGGCCGGCGCAGCAGGCTGCCGCGATTGTTTGGCGGTACTTGGCGCAGCGTTGTGATTCGATCCGCAGCCGACCATCAAAGCCATTGCGATCAATAAGCTGAAGCTTCGCATGCGCCGAAAGATGCCAGCAAGGGCATGTTGAGGCAAGTGCCACAGGCAATTCGGAGCGGTCGGCTCCATCCGCTGGCTATAAAAAAGTTGCGGTTTTCTATTGTCAATTGGCCGATGTTCGGTTGTAATGATTCGCGTGCTGGACGGGGAATGACCTTCCCTCCACTTCAAGGTCCGGCAATTGAACGTCTGAAGATTTCCTGGTCCGCTCGCCACGTTCCGATGATTGCACGTCCGGCGATGGATCGGCCGCGCGAGCGGCAAGCGGGTGTCGTACATATCGAATGGAACTGTCACATCGACGAGGGCTCGACGATGAAACGGTATCAACTCTACGTCCACGTGGACGGCTTCTGGGAACTGCTGCGCGGCATCGATGCCGACAGCCATATTACGGCTTTCCAAGCCGCGATGGCCTTGCTGGATGAACGGCATGCAAATTTGCCGATTCGGCTCGAGCAGGATTGCGAGGCTCCGCAAGTCCTTCCCTTGGTTGACTATGCGCTGGCCTGATTGAGGCCGGAACAACTGAGTATCACGGGCTGACCATCGCGCTCCGATGGTTTGCTGAGCTTGTTTGGCCTGACGTTTGCACAGCTTGGTTGACGCAAACAAAGGTGAAACATGAACAGCACCGCGCGCATTGTCCTGATCGTGATCCTGGTGATTCTGCTGCTGGGACTCTTGCCGGCTTGGCCTTATAGCGCGGGCTGGGGATATTACCCCAGCGGCGGCATCGGGCTGCTTCTGCTGATCATCATCATTCTGCTGGTGCTGGGCAGGATTTAGAGCCATAGATTCAGGTTTCGCCCCCTCATGCTGTTTTTGTGCGGGTAATCGTTTCAACTCCAGATGGGTGTTGGCGATAGATACCTGTAGATGGGGCGTTTCCGGACATCTCCGCCGTTGATACTGGCCGGGCTGCTGCTCGGCCTTTTGCTTCTGGTTCAGCCCGTTTTGGGCGCACCGACCACTCCCGCCCCCGATGAGTTTCAACAGCAGGTCAAGCCCGTACTGCGACAATTCTGCTACCGCTGCCATGGCGGCGAGAAGACCAAGGGTGACGTCAATCTCACCAAGTTCGAAAGCGGGCAGTCCGTCGAGAGAGACCCAAAGCTCTGGCGGACGGTCATGGAGAAGCTCCGCGAGCGCGACATGCCGCCCGATGGCAAGCCGCAGCCTTCGGAGATCGAACGCCAGCACATCGTCAACTGGGTCCATACCACCCTCAGCACGATGCAGGTGAAGGTGAAGAACCCGGGCCGGGTGACGATCCATCGCCTGAATCGGGCCGAGTACAACAACACCATCCGCGATCTGCTCGGCGTCGATTCCCATCCGGCCGATCTGTTCCCCGTCGATGGCGCCGGCGGCGAGGGATTCGATAACGATGCCGATACGCTCTTCATCCCCACGATCCTGATGGAGGATTACCTCAAGGCGGCGGCTGATGTATTGAAGCAGGCGCGCCCCGATCGCTTCATCAAGATCAAGCCCGGCGATTCGGTCACCAAAGAGGAGGCCGCGCGAAAGGACATTGCCGCCTTGGCGACCCGCGCCTTCCGTCGGCCCGTCGATGATCTGGAAGTGGATCCGTTCGTCCGGCTCTTTGACCATGCCGACCATGAAGGTAAATCCTTTGAAGATTCGATGCGGTTTGCGCTGAAGGGCGTGCTCGTTTCGCCACGGTTTCTGTTCCGCCTCGAGCGGGATCGCGACACCAATCAGGCCTATCGCATCGATGACTTCGAACTCGCCAGCCGACTGTCCTATTTCCTCTGGTCTTCGATGCCAGATGATGAGCTCTTTGCCGCGGCCAAGGCCGGTGATCTGCATGAGCCGGCGGTGCTGGAAAAGCAGATCCGC
The DNA here is from genome assembly GCA_025450555.1 of Tepidisphaeraceae bacterium. GTDB lineage: Bacteria > Planctomycetota > Phycisphaerae > Tepidisphaerales > Tepidisphaeraceae > JANWHF01. The sequence continues at coordinate 22,348 of JANWHF010000007.1, forward strand.
CGAATGCTCAAAGATCCCAAGGCCAAAGCCATCGGCGAGCAGTTTGGCACAGAATGGCTGCAGATTCGCGAGCTCAAATCGACGGTGCAACCCGATCGGCGTCGCTATCCGCAATACACGCCCGCCGTGCGCGATGCGATGTATGACGAGGCGGTGGACTTCGTCAATTCGGTCTTCGCCGAGGACAGGAGCCTGCTGACGCTGCTCGATGCCGACTACACCTTCGTCAATCGAGACCTGGCCCGCATCTATGGCATCGATGGAATTAAGGGGCAGGACATGCAGCGCGTCGAGCTGACCAGCGGGAAACGCGGCGGCGTGCTGTCGATGGGCGCCGTGCTCACCGTCACCAGCTATCCGCTGCGAACCAGTCCGGTCCTCCGCGGCAAATGGGTGCTCGAAGCGATCCTGGGCGCGCCCCCCGCTCCCCCGCCGCCGGATGCGGGCAAGCTGCCGGCCGACGATCGCAACAACACCGGCCTGACGCTCCGCCAGACACTCGAGAAGCACCGAGCCAATCCGCAATGCGCTTCGTGTCATAATCGCATGGATCCCCTTGGATTCGGGCTGGAGAATTTCGACGCCATCGGCCGATGGCGCGATACGCAGGCGGGCGAGCCGGTCGATGCCAAGGGCGTGCTGCTTTCGGGCGAAACCTTCTCGGGCCCGTCGGAGCTGAAAAAAGTGCTGATGACTGGTCATAAGGATGAATTCATCCGGAGTATCACTGAAAAAATGCTGGCCTACGCGTTGGGACGCGGTTTGGAGTATTACGATCAGCCGACCATCGATTCGATCGTCCGGGCCGTCGAGCAGGACGATTGCAAGAGCAGCAGGCTCGTTTTGGAAATCGCAAAGAGCTATCCTTTTGAGTATCGCCAGGCCCAGTTGCCGGCCCGGCAGGAAGCGAGTGCACAACCATGACCCCCAGGCTTTCGCGTCGTACGGTTCTTCGTGGCATGGGCGTGATGATGGCCCTTCCGCTGCTCGATGCGATGGACATCCCCACGCCGCGCGCCGCCGGAGCGATCGAAGCCGCGGTCGGGGTCAAGCCGGCCTTCCCGGTCCGCATGGCCGTGCTCTACATGCCCAATGGCGTGAATCCCAATGCATGGGCCCCCAAATCCACCGGCAAGCTTGATGAACTTTCGCCCGCGCTCGCGCCGCTGGAAAAAGTGAAGGATCAGCTTCTGGTGTTGGCTGAGCTGATGAACCAGGGCTCGCTCGGCGGCGATGGTCATTACGTCAAAACCTCCGGCTATCTCACGGGCACCACCATCACCAAGACCACCGGCGCGAACCTGCGCAGCGGCGGCGTTTCGATGGACCAGTTGGCCGCTCAGCGCATCGGCCGCGAAACCGCGATGCCGTCGCTCGAGCTGGGCATCGATCCGGTAACCACCGGCGTCGATACCAACGTCGGCTACACCCGCGTCTACGGCTCCCACATCGCCTGGAGCACGCCAACGACTCCGGTCGCCAAGGAAATCAGTCCGCGCCAGGCTTTCAACCGCGTCTTCCGCCCCGACACCGCCGGTGGCAAGGACGATCGTAGCATCCTCGATCTGGTCGCGGATGATGCCAAGAACCTGCGCAACAAAGTCGGCACCGCCGATCAGCAGAAGCTCGACAATTACTTTGAATCGGTCCGGGCCCTCGAGAAGCGCATCGATTTCGATGCGGAGCGGCGCGCCGATCAGAACCACGTTTCCAAGCAGCAGCTCGAAGCGATCGAGTCGATGGACAAGCGCATCCAGACCTGGGAGCGGATCCCGGAACATATGCAGCACCGGCGCCTCTCGCGCGGCGGCGACATCACCGAGCATGTCCGCATCATGCTGGACCTGATGGTCCTCTCCTTCTGGACCGATGCCACGCGCGTCAGCACCTTCATGTTCGGCAACGCCGTCAGCGGGCGGAATTTCTCGTTCCTCGATGGAGTGCATGGCGGCCATCACCAGATTTCGCATCACAAGAACGATCCCGAACAGCTTCGCCAGTACCTGCTGATCAATCAGTGGCACGCGGCGCAATATGCCTACATGCTGGAGAAGATGCAGTCGATTCAGGAAGGCGATGGAACGCTGCTGGATCATTCCATGGTGATCTTCGGGGCCGGCATGCGCGATGGAAACAGCCACAATCCCCACAATCTGCCGCTGGTTCTTGCAGGCCGCGCGGGCGGCTCGATTTCTCCCGGGCGATACGTGGAATACAAAAAGCAGACGCCGCTGTGCAATCTCTACGTCTCCCTGCTCAAGCGCATCGGCGCCCCCGTCTCCCACTTTGGCGACAGCACCGAGCCGCTGGCCGGCCTGGACGATGCGCAGTTTGCATCGCAATCGTAGTAAGCCCCTATTTCGCTTTCCGCGCAGGTACTTTCCCTCTCCCGGTACTCCGGGGGAGGGTCAGGGTGGGGGTCTTCTCAGATTTCAATGAAGCTCGCCCCTCGCCGCGATGCAATCGCATATCCAAGCTCGTAGCACAGCCTTCCAGGCTGTGATTCTAAAGCCACAGGCTGGAAGCCTGTGCTACGTATTCCTTTCGCCCCCTCCCCAGCCCTCCCCCGGGAGTACCGTGGAGTACCGGGAGAGGGAGTAGAGCGCATTGGGCGATTTTGTTACTTCACCGCCTCCAGCAGTACCTCGGCCACCCTTCTGACCTGTGCCTCTTCAAGCTCCGGATAGATCGGCAGCGCAAGCACTTCTCGGCACGCCCTCTCCGTTTCCGGCAGCGCGCCTTCCGGCACGTTCAGATACGCGAAGCATTCCTGCCGATGCAGCGGAATGGGGTAATACACCGCCGCCCCGATCCCCTGGTCGGCCAGCAGCGCGCGAACGTGATCGCGATTGGGCACGCGCACGACGTATTGGTTGTAAATACTCCAATTGTCATTTTCGATTCGCGGCGTAATCACCTTGCTGCCGGCCAGAAGCTTGTCATACAGGGCCGCATTGCGCCGCCGGGCCTCGTGCCAGTCGTTGAGATACTTCAGCTTCACTTCCAGCACGGCCGCCTGGATCGCCGCCAGGCGGAACATGCCGCCGATGTATTGATGGTGATATTGATGGCCCGAGCCATGCACGCGCAGCAGCCGGCAGCGCTCCGCGAAGGCTTCATCATTCGTGCAGATCGCCCCGGCATCGCCGAACGCGCCAAGGTTCTTGGTCGGATAGAAACTCAAACATCCCGCGAAACCCAGCGAGCAGGCGACATGTCCCTTGTGCTTGGCGCCGACCGCCTGGGCCGCATCTTCCAGGACTTTCAGGTTGTGCGCCGCCGCGATCTGGTTGATCCGCGTCATGTCGGCACATTGACCAAACAGATGCACCGGCAGCAGCGCCTTGGTCCTCGGCGTGATCTTCGCCTCGATCTTTTCCGGATCGATGTTGAACGTCGCCGGGTTGATATCGACAAACACCGGCGTCGCCCTGAGCCGGGCAATGCAGCCGGCGGTGGCAAAGAAAGTGAAGGACGGGCAAATCACCTCGTCGCCCGGCCCCACTTCCATCGCCATCAGCGAGCAAAGCAGCGCATCGGTCCCGCTGCTGACGCCGATTGCCGCCCGGGTCTGGCAATACTCCGCCAGCTTCTTTTCAAATCGCTCGACGTACGGCCCCAGAATCAGGGCCTGCGAATCGCAGACTTCGTCGATCGCCCGCCGAATCTCGTTACGAATCGGCAGGTACTGAGCCGTCAAATCCAGCAGCTTTACATCCATAAGGGGGATGATCCTACGGAAAACGCAAACGCGGGCAAATACCCAGCGTCCTGCGCGGTAAATTCGTTAAACCAAATCCAGCAGAAACAAACCCAGGTCCTTCCGAATGACTTTGAACTCGACAGATGTCTCATCTTGAGTTTCATGCTTCCATTGAACGATCGGAAATTCTCCAGCCGCGTCAGGAGAACGAGTATCGAAGCAGAATTCATCACCGCTCAATTCTGCACTGACTGGTCTCACCTTTCCCGCATTTCGCTTCGCCGATATATCAAGCTCGGTCCATCTGTGCATCATTTTGCATCGTTTTGCATCACTTTTTCGAATTTTCGTCCGCTTCTGATGCATTGTTGCGGTAGTCCCACCCGACCTTCTGCGGGTCGTGGGTCACCTCCGCGAAACCCAGATCGACATACTTCTCCTCGGCTCTGGAATGACCGTCTGCCGATCTTCTCCGATCATCACTACCGCTGCTTGGCGCAACCATGGCTGCCTCTCTGTCATTCGACATCACATCCTCCGACACCGGCGCGGGCCTGTC
>JANWHF010000008.1 GCA_025450555.1 Tepidisphaeraceae bacterium
CGATGCTCTGTGCATCGATCATCTTTCCCATCACACCGCCGGAGCTGTTGGCGGCTGTCGCCAGGATCGGCGAAATCCCTAGCCGACCGGCTGTCACCTGTTGAAGATTTCCAAACATCGCATTCGATGCGGTATCGCTTCCAGTGAGCGCGACGCCAAGCCAGCCGAGAATCGGCGCGAAAAATGGAAAGAGTTTTCCCGTATTGGCAAAGGCAAGACCGAGTGTCGTATCGAGTCCGCCATAACGTGTTGTGTATCCCAGTGCCAGCATGGCGGCGATGGTGATCAGCGACAAGCGCACGCGCGCCAACGTTCCGCAGAAGATGCGGACGAGACGTGTCGGCGACAGGCCGAGCATGAAGCCGGAAATGATGGCGGTCATCAACAGGCCGGTGCCCGTCGCGGAGAGCCAGTTGAATGCGAACGTTGCTGGCTCTGCGGTGGCCCTTGTCACGACCGGCGGAGCGCGAGAAACCGCGTTGTCCAGCAGCGGCATTGAGAAGGTCACCGCGGTTCGACTGTCTATAAACGTCTTGATCGTCTTCGTGCCTAAAGCGAAAACGATCAGCGACAACACCACCCACGGCATCCACGCCAGCATGATTTGCTCACGGGTCGGCGCGGCAACAGAACTAATAACCGCGGTCCCGCTCCGTTCCGTCGGCGTCGTCGCCGATGCGACTGTTGAAAGTGCTGGCTCATTTCGCGGCGATGGTGAATCATCGGATCGCTCATCACGGGCTTCATGATCAAATCGCCACACCGTGCGCGGCTGCCAGAACCGAAGCAGAATCAGCAGCGAAACCATTGACGCCAGCGATGCCCCGATATCGACGAGCCATGGCCCATGGAAGTTGCTCAGCAGCCATTGAACGATCGCGAAGCTCAAGCCCGCGGATAAGCAAGCCGGCCAGACTTCGATCATCTTCTTCCGACCCACCATCGCCCAGATGATCCAGAATGGAATCAGCAGCGAGAAGAACGGAAGCTGCCGTCCCACCATCGCACTGAGTTCCAGCAGCGGCAGGCCAGTCACCTTCTGCAGCGCGATGATCGGCGTCCCCAGCGCCCCAAATGCAACCGGCGCGGTATTTCCGATCAATGACAAACAAGCAGCCTGCATCGGCCGAAACCCCAGCCCAATGAGCATTGCCGCTGAAATCGCGACAGGGGTTCCAAACCCCGCCGCCCCTTCGATAAATGCGCCAAAACTAAACGCAATCAAAATTGCTTGGATGCGTCGATCATCCGCCAGCCCGGCAACCGACTTTCGAATAATCTCGAACTGCCCGGTCTGCACCGTGATGTCGTAAACAAAAATCGCGCACAGCACGATCCAGCCGATGGGAAACAACCCATAAGCCGCCCCATCGACGGCCGCCATGCCGGCCAGCTTCCAGGGCATGCCGTAAAGGAAAATCGCAATCGCGAGTGATGCCGCGAGTCCCGCCAGCGCGGCAATGTGCGCCTTGACGTGTCCAAACGCCAGCAATCCAAGCAGCACACAAACAGGGATCGCTGCAAGCAACGTCGAGAGGGCGAGACCACCCGCCGGGCTGTAGTTCTGTGTCCAGTGAAGGGGCATGATTTGAATCTACGCCACCGCCAGCGATGGCTGAGCTAATCTAGCGGTGATCGCCGGTCGTGCAAGCCAGATTCTTGCAATCCAACGCCGCATCGTGCAGGCTTCCGCACTTGGCGGCATGGGGCCGCGCAATGAGCCATCTCGACAAGAAATCATAATGCACGGATTGCTTCTGGTAACATTGACCGCGTTCATCGCCGGTGTGGTGAATGCCGTCGCCGGCGGCGGCACGTTTCTCACCTTCCCCGCGCTGACGGGTTTCGCCGGACTCGATCAGAAAATCGCCAACATGGTCAGCACCGTCGGCCTCTGGCCCGGATCGGCGGCATCGGTTGTTGCAGCCCGCGCCGACTTCGCCCGCATTCCGCGCGGCATGATGTTGACCTTCGCCATCATCAGCCTGGTCGGCGGTGGAATCGGCTCGTGGCTTCTGATCGTCAGCAGCAATCGCTCGTTCGAATTGGTCATCCCCTGGCTGCTGGCCTTCGCGACATGCATCTTCGGCTTCAGCAAACCGATCGCGCGCTGGGCCGGCCGGCAGCACGGCCATCGCACGATCGGCTGGACGACATTCGTCGCCATCGTCCAACTCTTTGTCGCCATCTACGGCGGCTACTTCGGCGCGGGCATCGGCGTGCTGATGCTGGCCGGACTCTCCTTCGCGGGCCTCGATGATCTGAATCAGATGAACGCCATGAAGGTTCTGCTGGCGACCTTAATTAATGGTATCGCGGCCGGCATTTTTCTTTTCAGCGGAACGCTGGTCTGGTCGCTGGTCATCGCCATGGCCATCGCCTCAACCGTCGGCGGATTCCTCGGCATGTTCGCCGCCCGGCGGGTCAAGCCGCAATATCTGCGGGCGGTGATCCTCGCCGTCGGAATCCTGCTTACCGCCGTCTACTTCACCAAGAACTACGCGTTCGTCTTCCATCGCGGCCATGCATGAAACCTGCCGGTATCGAGCCTCCCGAGCAAAGCGCAACCCCTTTTCGCTCCCCGTCTATCCGTTGCGCGTTACACAATGTTACAAAATATGACTATGACACTCGCAAGGGCGTCACATTTTGCCATAAAATCTAACATAAAATATCGCCAACACTGTTGTTATATGAATGTGGCGCACCGCTGTACGCGCCACATCGTCTCCACGTCTTTTGTCGCATGCCATATCTGAAAACCGCGGGCCGATAGGTCATTCAATGTTTCGTTCGTCAAGTTATTTTACTATTTTTGTTCGCGCAAGATCGCGCTTCGTATGCAATGCGAATCCCTAATACCACTCACTCTCGAGCACTCGCGAAAACCCGATGGATTCCGTTGTGGGACCCCATATAAATCGGCCCGTGCGGTCGATCAGGCCATTCCACTTGTCTCGGGTGACGGGCGCAATGCCGCCTTCGAATGGGCCGACGTCGTCGAACTGGGGCTCGATCACCATCTTGCCGGCGGTGTCTTCGGTCGATGACAAATGTCTTGCCTCCCTCGTGCACGATTGCGCGGCCGCAGTGAAATGGCTCGCCATAACTGTACGGTGTTTTAAGGACGATCTGCCCGGCCGTGTCGATGTAGCACAGATGTCCCCCGTGAGTGACCGGAATCAATCGTTCGTCGTCCGAAGCAGGCGTTGCTCGGTGCGATATAACCGCCGGCGCGACGCCCGCGACTTTGTCGGCATCTTCCTCGACAACCCCCGCGATCGCTGCTATCGCGCAACGGACCAGCTTGGGATCGACAGTTCGCCCTGCGATCGGGCCATCGAGGAATTGCCGAAGCCGTGGAATTGCGGCGGGTGCAGCCGGTCCGTATTGGGTCAGCGCCCGCACCGCTGCCTCCGGCACAGATTCATCCTCCAGCAGTTCCTGATCGTCGCATGCGGCAATCAAGAGCGGGACGAATCGCTGGGGCTCGGCGTGGAGGTTTCCGATTGACTCAACTACTGCTCTGCGGAGATACCCATTAGGATCGGCAAGAGAGTGCTCCAGCATATCGAGCGTCTGCGGACGTGGCGGGCTTTGATTCGCCAGCGCGAACATCGCCAAGAGGCGATCTTCAACGCTACGAGCGCTCATTTCCAAAAGCTCGTCGGCGGCCGGTATTGCGGCATTGCCCATCGAGCCCAGAAGATCGGCCGCCCCGCCCCGAATTCCGCGATCCTCGTCGTGCAGCATGCGACGAAGCATGGCCAGGATCGAAGGGTCGAATTTGGCGGCTTGCACAAGTGCAGCGCGAATTCCCGATCCCAGCGACCAGACGCCGTGCGCATTGAGAAGATCGAGCAAGGTGCTCGTCGCGCGAACCAGAGCGGGGCCGGCGTTTCGCATCGCATCCGCGTATGCATCGCCGCTGTCACGCGTGAAGGATGGAATCGCTTCGATCAGCCGGTCCAGATGCGGATCGAGCCGCGCTCCGGCGGCCTGAATCGCGGCCTTAGTTTCCCTCGCGATATGCAAAGGGTCAAAATTGAACTTTGGGGCCTTTTCATCTCGTTCCAAGGCGGCAACGCGAGCGTCGGTCCGGGCGTCAATATCCTGGCGCGCCTCGATCAGCCGATCGATCCATCGCGGTATCAGGAGGTGCAGATCGGAGGCGAGCAAATTGACCGCCGCTTCATACACCGCCTTGTCATTCAGTTCACGGCTCTCAAAATCCTCGCCCTCGCCGGGCAAGCTTTGATATCGCTCTCCATGCAGCTCAAATAAGGCCGACGCTGCCTCGCTGGCGGTGTCGCGGCTTGCCAACCGCGGCAGCCATTCGGCAACGGCTCTGCTCCATCGGTCAAAGTCTTCCTTGTTCGACTCCACCATGACGCCGCAAGCTAACCGATGACGACCACAATCGCATTACTGAGGCGAAAGCGCTTTCTGTCCACGCCGGGGCACGGTTTCCGTTTGCGAACGATCAAGAGAACGAATGAACCATTTCCTTCAATCGCCGACGCGAAGCGGCGTCTGGTGCCGCTTAGTTAGCCGCAGCCGCTTGCGGTGCGCGTCTGAAGAGCGTGGCCTGCGCGAATAATCTGCAAATCTGCAAAGATCTCGGGCGCCCTGTTTTGATCCGCTCAGCGCAACCGAGACGCGCATCGCAAGCGAAGCGGCTAAGCGGCATCAGACGCGGCTGCGCCGCGACGATGTGAAGGTTTCATGTACACGGATCAGCAACATATAGGCGCGCGGCGGCTCACAGGCACCCAAGCAGATGTCATTTTCCCCTCGCTTGCCAGTTTGTGAAGAAAACATACAATCCTGCGCCCCGTATCCGGATGCGCCCGTTTTTTGCGCAGGCGGAGCGGTTGCCGGCCTGGTGACAGGCGGCTTTAGACGATCAATCGAAGAAGGAACAAACCCATGCCCGGCACCGGAAAAGTGACGCAGGTGATTGGCTCGACCTTTGACGCCGAGTTCGCGGAGGACCAGCTTCCCAAAATCTATAATGCCGTGAAGATTGACATGACCATCGACGGCAACACGACCAAGCTGACCGGCGAAGTGCAGCA
>JANWHF010000009.1 GCA_025450555.1 Tepidisphaeraceae bacterium
GGCTGCGGCAAGATCCAATACCCGGCACATATTCTCAAAAAGCAGCTTACCCCTGAGCAATGCTTCAAGGCGGTCGATGAATGTGGCGCGCCGATGGTCAGCATTCCCGGCGGCGAACCCCTGCTGCATCCGCAGATCAAAGAGATCGTCGAGGGGCTCATCGCCCGCCGCAAGTACATCTATCTCTGCACCAACGCCCTGCTGCTGAAGGAAAAGATCGACCTGTTCACGCCCAGCAAATATCTGACCTTCAGCGTCCATATGGACGGCCAGCGCGATCATCATGATTTTGCGGTCTGCCGGGAAGGAACATTCGACACCGCCATCGACGGCATCCGCGAAGCAGTGAAACGTGGCTTCCGCGTCACCACCAACACCACCCTCTTCGACGGCGCCGATGCCAAAAGTGTGCGCGCCTTTTTCGATGAGATGATGCAGCTTGGCGTCGAGGGGATGATGCTTTCACCCGGCTACAGCTACGACAAGGCCCCCGATCAGCAGCACTTTCTGCCTCGCGCCAAGACGCGCGAGCTGTTCCGGCGGATTCTCAGCAATCGCAAGAAAGGCTGGCGGTTCAATCAAAGCCCATTGTTCCTGGAATTCCTCATGGGCCAGCGCCATTACACCTGCACGCCCTGGGGCATGCCGACCTACAACATCTTCGGTTGGCAGAAGCCCTGCTATCTGCTGTCGGATGGCTACGCGGACAGCTTTGCCGAGTTGATCAACGTGACCGAATGGGAGCGCTACGGCACCGAGAGCGGAAATCCCAAGTGCCGCAACTGCATGGTCCATAGCGGCTACGAAGCCAGCGCCGTCAACGACACGTTCACGACGCTTCGCGGACTCTGGGGCGCGGCCCGCGCGACCCTCTTCGGGCCGACTTATGACGATGCGGAAGCACTGAAGGGTCTGGAGAATTCCTCCTCAGCGGCGCCGGTTAGCCTGGTGCCGCTGACAGTTGGCGCATCGCGTAACAACGAGCAATCGTTCGAGCATTCCCACAATTAAGATCGCTCAATCCTCAAACTAATTTGGACGCGTATTCGCTATGCCGCAGGAAACCAAATCTCATCCTTTTGACGCCGAGGGACAGCCGGTTGGAACGATTCACGAGAATCTTGAAGGCTGGATCCCGCCAATGGCCAGCGATGGTGAGATTCGAGGTGCCTTGGAAAAAGCATTCGACTATCGCGGCGACATCACGCTTACCTTGAAAGATGGCCAGCGCGTTGAAGGCTACATTTTCGATCGGCGCGGCGATGGAAAAACGTTGGGCGATTGCGCGGTGCGACTATTTCCAAAAGACGCGAGCGAAAAGGTTCGAGTCCCATACGATCAAATCGCGCGGCTGGAATTCACCGGCCGAGATACCGCCGCCGGCAAAAGCTTTGAAACCTGGGTGAAGAAATATCAGCAGAAAAAAGCCGCGGGCGAAAAGAATATCGGCATCGAGCCGGAAAAGCTGGATTGATCGGTTCACATCAACAGCGGCGTAATCACTTCCAGCCAGTTCCCTTCGACATTCCCCTGCACCTTGTAGATGCCATAGTTCACTGCGGTCACGAGGATGAAAACAATCATCGCGCAGACGCAGGTGTCCTTCAGATCCAGATTCACGAGAAACTTGAACAGCACCGCATAGGCGGCGATCGTTAGAAGCGTGCCGACCATCGCGCCATTCATATCACCCATCGAATAAACGCAAAGGCCGTCGATCGCGATCGGAAAGATGGCGACTGCTGCGAGCTTCAGGATGTTGTCGACAAACCGCCCGATCAGGCTCACCTCAAAGGTTACAATCGACAGCAGAATTGTGACCTCAAGCAGAACGAAGTTGAGAACCACCCTGCCGAGGACATAAGGCGTGGCCGCGGCAAACGAGGTCGAGTGATCCCGTCCGACGTGCAGCATCTGGTAATAGAGCATCCAAACGCCCAGCGCGATCAGCGCGCCGGGAATCACAAAATCGCGAAGCACCGAAGGCGTCATCGCCTTTTCGAACTCGCGATAGGAGGCTGCAGTGGCCTCGGCCTGATTATGCTTTTTCGGTGGCGGCACCGCGCCGAGCCGGCCGCGGATGACATCCGATGACACCGAAACCATCCCCAGCGACTGCGGCGCGGGCGTCACCGGCGTCTGGTCATCGACCACTTCAAATTCCGGCTCCTCATCGGCTAATTCATATTCATCATGCCCGAACTCTTCGGGCGCGTGGCGATTGATAAAGAGCACCACTCCGCAGGCGCATTTGAATGGCACGCCGATCTTCGACTCGTCGCGCGGGTGCCGTCGGCCACACGCCTCGCAGGTGATGGTTGCAGAACTGTCCGTTGCCATGTCAAACCCCTTTTCGAAAAGACAAGAATACCCTGAATTGCCTCGGAGCCGGAAGATTCCCGCGCCCATGCCGGAAAGTCAAGGTTTTCCCATTGGAACACGCGTTGGAGGGTAATGTTAGCGGCAGCATTTTGTCGGGGTAGAAACATAAAAGTGGCTCTGGTGGAATGTCGGACGCATGACAGACATCGATCAGCGGCGTCATCCATCTGAAGCGGATCAAAACTCAAGCGCGGCAGCTGAGCCGCGATGGCCGGCGCTCGTCGCGGCACTTGCTGTCGCCGGGATCTATGGGGCGTTGCCTGCTTCGCTGTCGGCGGGGCCACGATGGCTGGCGCTGGTGGTTACCGCGATTCTGCTGGTGCCTTCGATCCTGACACATCGCAGCGGCCGGCATCATTGGAACCGCATCGTCGGCTATTGCATCACGGGCGTCCTGACCGCCTTCATGATCTGGTCGCTGGTGCTGCTGGTGCGAGCGCTGCCGGCTCATAAGGAATCGCCGGTCGCGCTGCTCCGTTCGGGGGCGACGCTGTGGATCAGCAATGTGCTTGTCTTTGCGCTCTGGTATTGGCGGCTGGATGCCGGTGGCCCCTATAGCCGCGGTCTGCGCCCGGGGCATACTGAAGGCGCGTTTCTCTTTCCGCAGATGACGATGCCGGCGCATTTGCGCAAAGAGCGCTGGTCGCCGATGTTCATCGATTATTTGTTCATGGCCTTCAACACCAGCACGGCCCTTTCGCCGACCGATGTGCCGGTGCTTTCGCGCTGGGCGAAGGTGATGGTCATGATGCAGGCGCTGATTTCGCTGACCGTCATCGTGATCCTGGTGGCGCGAGCGGTGAATATTCTTTGAGGCGCAACGACGTAGGGCGATGCCATTTTAGCCGCCCAGCCTGCTGGGTGCGTCCAAGCGACGTGGACGTGAAAAACATCCCTCGAATCTTGCCGCGTCGGGTGTTTTGAAGCCCTCTTGGCATTCCCTCCCGCTTTTGATATACAATAACCCCTTGCGGCCCGCCCGACTGGCGGGCCGGTTTTGTCGATGCTGGCATTGGGCCGGGCGATGGCTGGGCCCCTAAGGCAGAGAGCTTGAGGTAACGCAATGCATTATCCGCACAAGAGCAGCAACATTAAGCGCGCCCGCAACATCGGCTTCCGCGCCCGCATGCGAACGAAAAAAGGGCGACAGATGATCAATCGCAAGCGCCGGGCGGGCCGTCGCGTGCAGGTTGTCTAAGGCCGGGAAATTCATTTTTACCGCGGAGCAGAGGTACGCGGAGGAATTAAGAATAGTGAATGGTGAATAGCGAATTCAATTCGTAATTCCAAATTCACTATTCACTATTTCCGGCCTCCCGGCGTCACCACCCTGCGGGGGGATGGAAGCGGGCGGCGAAAATTTGCGTGGTGTTGTTGGCCGACCGCTTGCAGGTCCACATCAGATATTTTCCATCGGGCGAAAAGACGGGCAGAATATCCGGCCCTGCCGTGTAAGTGATGCGCACATCATGCGTGCCGTCGTCGCGGATGGCATAAAGCTCATAATTGTCATGTCCCTGCCGGCTCGTCGCGAAAATGATGTGCCGGTTGTCCGGATACCAGTACGGCCCCCAGTTCACGAACTGATCGTGGGTCAATTCATGCTCGGCTGATTTGCCGGTGATATTCCCGGCCGCGTCAAACGCCAGATCGGCAATGTAAATCTGCAGCAGATCATTCTTCTGGCGATCACTGCGATAGATGAGTCGTTTGCCATCGGGCGAGAAAAATGGGCCGCCATCGTAGCCGGGGTTATTGGTGATCTGGACGGGGCTGGAGCCGGCGGAGCGCATGACATAAATGTCGCCGTCGGTGGAGCGCAGGGATGTGAAGCAGATCGACTTGCCATCGGGCGAGAACGCATCCTCGGCATCGTAGACGTTGTTGTCGGTTAGGGCATGCGTGGCGAAATTGACGTCGTGGCCATGCGCGGCTTCGATTTTGGCGAGCCAGTTGTCGGTGCGATAGATTTCCATGCCATTGGGAAACTCCCAGCGGTAATTGCGCCCCTGCCGTTGGTAGCCGCCCTCGATTTCATTGGGATTTTCCTTGCCGGCCGTCGATGCAAAGATGAGTGATTTCCCATCGGAAGAAAAGAATCCGCAGGTATTTCGGCTGTTTTCCGGGCTGATGCGAATGGGCTTTTGCGCGCCGACGAGGCGGTCGCCCTGCCAGTTCAATTGGGCCAGATACATTTGATAATGCGTCTGGCCATGCGGACTGGCCTGAAAAACGATCCACTTCATATCGGGCGAAAAATAGGCCTCGCCGGCACGATCGAAATCATGCGTAAGCTGTACCAGATCGGTGAGAATGGATGCTTCGCGCGGGTCTTGCGCGATGGCGGGCGCGGTTGCGGAAGAGGAGTTCGGCTGTCCCTCTCGCGCGTTGCATCCGTTAATCAGCGCGCTACTGATAAAAACTGCCAACCAAGCGCTCGCGGGCAATAATCTGACGTAATTCATGAGCGAATCTTCCCTTCTCGCGCCCTGCCATATGCGATGATACTGCCGGACGCCGGGCGGGAAAAGCGGCGGCGAGAGAACGAGCGAACCGGCATGAGCGAATTCAATGATGAGTACGGAAGCGCTATGTTGTTGGATGCCAAACTGATCGCTCGGGTGACGGCCGCCCTGGGCGTGGTGGATGAGCATGGCACGAGCGGCTTGCGTCTCGTCCACGATGCGCGCCGCTTATGGGCGCGGGCAAAACATTTCCTGGAGATGGGACTGGTGCCTTCTTCAACGATTGAGATGGATGCAATGGAACTGGCGACTTATGCGCTTCAGCTTCCGCTGCGCCGCGCGAAGACTTCGGCCAGCGGTAAGCCAGCCAAGTCCACCCTGAAAGAGCGTGCCGAAATCGCCAGTGAGATGCTGGTCGAACTTGCCGAAGACGCGGATGTTGGCCTGATCGACCGCACGATTCGCATTCTCGATGAACTGCCTCACCGTACGCCGGTGCTGGATGAAGCGAAGATATTGGCCGACATGGTGAATCTCGATGATTTTGGAATGATCGGACTGCTGAATTCTGCGATTTATGCCGGGCGAATTGGGGAGGGACTATTGCAGGTAGCCCACGGCACCGAAATGCGCGAGCGCTATGGATATTGGGATGCACGATTGAAGGACGGTTTTCATTTCGAACCCGTGCGGCAGATTGCCAGCCAGCGCCTGGATTCTGCAAGGAAAGTGGCCGCGGAGCTGTTTGCTGAACTGCATGAAGACAATGCGGGCGGGATTTTCTAAAACCGGTTTGTTGGAACGCCGACGTCGTCGTCGGCTCTTCGGTGAGGCATTGCCGACGAGGACGTCGGCGTGTCAAACAGATTCCTCTGGCCTCGCCTGTGATCACCTGCTCTTTTTGTCCCGGCCGCGCATGTTAGAATCAGTTCCAAGACATTTTTCAAATCCCACAGGTGAGGAGGCTCAGATGAAATCGACGATATGGGTTCGAGCGTGCAGCGGCGCATTGGCACTGGCCACATTGATTACATTACCTGCGATTGCGCAGGAGCGACCGGCGCAGCCACCGGCGGCGCAGGGGCGCGGCCGTGGCCGTGGGCAACGCGGGCCGGCAGTCATCTCGCCGACGGTCGCGGCGGATGGCTATATCACCTTCCGCATTCAGGCTCCAAAGGCCGAGAAGGTGAACCTATCCGCGGGCGATATTCCCGGCGGTGGTCAGCGAAGTTTCACCAAAGGTGAGAATGACCTCTGGGAACTCAAGATTGGTCCGGTGAATCCCGGCGCGTATCGCTATCTCATCAGTGTCGATGGCGTCTCGACCGTCGATCCGCATAACCCGTCGATCAGTGAATCGAATGCCAATGTCTGGAGCGTGGTCGTCGTGCCCGGCTCCGATTTCATGGACGCCAAGGATGTGCCGCATGGCGCGGTGGCGGCGGTGTATTATCCGTCCTCTACTTTGGGCCGCATGCGCCGGATGCACGTCTACACGCCGCCAGGCTATGAGACCAGCAGCGAAAAATATCCGGTGTTTTACCTGCTGCATGGCGCCGGCGACTGCGACGATTCCTGGACGTCGGTGGGCCGGGCGAATTTCATTCTTGATAATCTGATCGCGGCTGGAAAAGCCACGCCCATGATTGTGGTTATGCCGGCTGGACATACTGGCCCATTTGGAGCAGGCGCGCCCGCGGGACGCGGCGGGCCGAATTTCGGCGCGGGCGGATTCGAGGGTGATTTCTCGAAAGACATTCGCCCGTACATCGAGAAGCATTACCGCACGCTCAACGATCGCAACAGTCGCGCGATTGCCGGATTGTCGATGGGCGGCGCTCAGACGCTCAACATCGCCTTCTCGGATCTATCCGATTTTGGATACGTCGGCGTGTTCAGCTCGGGGATTTTGTCCGACCGCGATCAATGGGAAACGGAGCACAAGGCGCAGCTCGATAATGCCTCGGCCCGTGATGGCCTGAAGCTGCTGTGGTTCGGCATCGGCTCGCAGGATTTCCTATTGAATCGATGCCAGCCGACCGTCGAGATGTTCAAACAGCACGGCTTCAAGCCGGACTTCCACGAGAGCTCCGGCGGCCATACCTGGATCAACTGGCGCGATTACCTGGACCTGTTTGCTCCGCAACTGTTCCGGTGATCGTCTTTCCTGAAGGGTGCAATTTCTCCGACTTTGCTCCGTGGCGGCGGTGGATATACTGCCGCCACGGATTTTTCAATGCGCTAACCTCAACCATGCAGGCGGCGGATCGATGACCATACTTGAAGCGATGCGGACGGCGATTGGGCACTACCAGGCAAACCGATTCAACGAAGCGGAGCAACTCTTCCAGGCCGTCCTCGGCCAGCAGCCGGAAGATCCCTATGCACTGAATTTTTTGGGGTTGGTGCACCGGCAGCGCGGGCAGGTAAAAGAGGCCGTAGCGCTGATGCGGCGGTCGATCGCCAACAATCCGCCCATCGCCAATCTCTACACGAATCTTGCCGGCGTGCTCCTCTCCATCGGTGATTTAAATGGAGCGGAGGAAGTGTGCCAGCAGGCTTTGGAGCATGATCCGCAGTCGGCTCAAGCCTATCTTGATCGCGGGCAGGCGCGCTGGCGGATGGGACGGCATGAGGAGGCGGTTGCCGATTTCCAGCAGTCGATCGAGCTTGATCCGCTTCGCTTCGATTCGCATTCGACCTATGGCCTGTGCCTGATGGATCAGGGAAAGCTGGATGAGGCGATTGCCGAACTGCAAAAGGCAGCCGAACTCGATCCGGAAAATGCGATGCATCGCGCCAATCTTGGCACCGCGCTGCTCTCCGCACATCGCGTGGACGACGCCGTTACAAACTATCGACAGGCGATCGAGGCGGTGCCCTATGAGCCGATGTATCACGTCAGCCTCGGAATGGCGCTGCTGACGGGCGGTGATTATGATGCCGGCTGGCCCGAATTTGATTGGCGGGTGCAGGTCCCATCGATCAACCCGCAGCCTCGGATTTATATTCAGCCGCGTTGGGATGGCAGCCCGATCGCTGGGAAAACACTGCTGGTCTATCACGAAGAGGGATTGAACGACTCCATTCAATTCGCAAGGTTTATTGCAAATGTCGCGGCCGGTGGCGTGACGGTCATCGTGGAATGCCGGGCTGACTTGGCCGTGCTGTTTAAAGGCGTGACCGGTGTTGCCGGCGTCGTTCTGCGGGGTGGGCAGGCGCTTCCCTCCTTCGATGCGCATTGCTCCCTATTGAGTTTACCAATGCGTTTGAAGATCAATTTGGAAAACCTGCCGAGCCAGACGCCCTACTTCTCGATCCCCAGCACACGGACCGATCGCATGAAAAGCCGGATCGATCAGTTTGCCGGCGACGCAAAGTTGCGCGTTGGTCTCTCCTGGTCGAATACCGCGCCGGGGCGACCGGCGGAATTGGATCGGCTTCCTCAACTTTCGGTGTTGGCGCCGCTGGCGGACGTGCCAGGCGTTCGATGGTACGGCCTGGGGCCGGCAATGGTCGCGGGGCAGTCCCTCAATGGGACGGAACTGGTCGAGCTTCCTAGCTCATTCAGCGACTTTGCCGACGTAGCGGCAGCAATTGAAAACCTCGACCTTGTGATCACCGGCGACACCGCCGTCGCGCACATGGCTGGCGCGATGGGCAAGGAAACCTGGACGCTGCTGCCCTACTCAGCCGACTGGCGCTGGCTGCTGGATCGGGAAGATTCACCCTGGTATCGGTCGATGCGCCTCTTCCGCCAGCCCGCGCCGCAGGATTGGGCAACCGTTGCCGCAAAAGTAGCCGATGCGCTGCGCGCGAAAGTTCAAGACGACTGAATCGTTGTTCACCACGGTGGCACGGAGACACGGAGGCCGGGTTTTGCTGGAACGACTGCCGATGCGAAAGACACTGGCCGATTGAAACGCGCCAAGGACGCCGAGGAGCCAAGATCGCCAGGAATTCTTTTCTGTTTTTTCTTGGCGCTCTTGGCGCAAAAGTGGGTGCCGGAAGCAAAAACAAAAATATCAATTCAGATCAGATCACTTGCGTCGGCACACATCTCAGCAGAACCCGACCTCCGTGTCCGTGGTGAATCTCTCTTCTAAAAATTCCAACCGACGCCAAGAATGTACCGCAGATCATTCGGGCCGCGGCCCGGTGCGGGGCGGGCATCGTAGCGGTATTCGATCTTGAACTCGGTGAACATCTGCTTGTTAATCGAAGCGCGGATGCCGGCGTCGGTGTTGAAGAAGTAATTGTCGATGCGGTCGAGCCCCGGAAAGTATTCAAAGTTGTGGAAGACGCTGACTTTGTCATTGAGCTTGGCCGTCAGGTGATAAGCCGCTCGCGCTGCAATGCTGTCGTTGCTGCCATCGTGCGTATAGTCGCGATAGAGCCACGACGCGCCCACTTCAGTATTGAATCCCAAATTCGGCTTATCGACCCACTGATAACCCACACCAGCGCCAGGCGTGAGGCGAAGGCTGATGTCGGCGATCAGGTCGCGCTCGACGCGGGCGTCACCGTAGCCATAAAAACGAGGCGTGAAGAAGTAATCGTACTTGCCTTCGACAAACCAGTTATTCTGCGTTTCATGCGTGCCCTGTCCGATCAGGTGCTCGCGGGCGTAGATGTATCCGGCATCCAACGTGATCCGGTCCGTTTCGCCACGACGCATGAGATGAGCCGAGGCGTTGAGCGAATCGGCGTTGGTGTTGCCGCGCGAAATCAGGCCGCCGACCACGATGTTGCCGCTCCAATGCTCGGGCGGCGGATTCACCGCTTTGATGCGATCGAGCGGAATGTTTTGGGCCGCGATGGCCTGCCCTTGGCCGATGGAAATTTCGCCATCAGGTCCGGCAAGAACCCGCTGGTGAATATCGCTGCCGTCTGTCAGCACAACATGAATCGGCGCATCGCTGGAAAAGGTCCGGACATTTTTCATGTCGATGCTGATCGTGCCGGCCATTGGCGATTCGAGCGTCAGCTTGGAGCCATCGAAAGTTTGAATTTTGCCAGTGAGATGATCGCCATTTTTGAAAATAACCTCGTCGGCATGTACAGCCGCCGCCAGAAGAAGCATTGAAGCCAAAA
>JANWHF010000010.1 GCA_025450555.1 Tepidisphaeraceae bacterium
GATCAGGCTCAACTTGATGGCTGGCTGCGCGACGGATCGGCCGCTTACGTCGAATCGCTATGCGATTGGGAGTAGCCGTCGGCGCGGTATACTGCTGTCCAATGTCGCAGCAGAAACTGACGCATCTGGACGAACAAGGCGCGGCTCGCATGGTGGACGTCGCCCACAAGCCGACGACGGCCCGCCAGGCCATTGCCGAGGGGTTCATCACGATTTCATCGCAAACGCTTCGCGCGATCGCCGAGGAAACCGTCCCCAAGGGCGAAGTACTCGGCACGGCCCGCATCGCCGGCATTCTTGCCGCCAAGCGATGTGGCGAGCTCATTCCGCTCTGCCATCCGCTCCCGATTGAAAGTGTCGAGGTCGGATTCGATGTCCCCGAGCTTGAGCCACAGGCGGATGTGGCCGTCCGGCTGCGGATTCATGCCGTCGCGCGAATTACGGGAAAAACCGGCGTCGAAATGGAAGCTCTTACTGCCGTGAGCGTGGCAGCCTTGACCATCTACGACATGTGCAAGGCAATCGATAAGAAAATGATCATCGACGGCATTCGACTCATCGAAAAGACCGGCGGCACAAAAAGCACGGCAGTGCCTTGATTGCCAATTTCCTCCTCGCTGGACGCGGCGAATAATGGCCTGTTGCGACAAAACCTGATGCCTCGCAAATCGCATTCATTTCGATCCGGCCGGACGCTCTTGGCGGTCCTGCTCTATCTCGTTGGGTTTGCAGTTCTGCTATTGATTGTCACGCGGTTTTATTTGATGCCCACGCTGATTGCCGAGCATCGGGCTGGAGTGACGCCGGAGCAGCGGCGCATCCTGGTGGCTCACTCGCGGCTGGTGATGGTGCTGCTGCTTTTGGTTCTGCTGCTTGGCCTTTTGCTGACCTTCCGCATCGGCCGATTCTTCTTCCCGCGCCACACGGAGCCGCGCAAGCCGACCAAATATGTCGACGCGTGGGAAGAAGCCGGGCGACGGCTCAAGCTGGACGACAATCAAACCGATCCACCCCCTCCGTAGACCGCGTGCCGACGCGAGTGCCGCAGATCTTTCGCGCCAAGAACGCCAAGGGTGCCAAGAAAATCATTTTTATATTCTTCTTCTTGGCGCTCTTGGCTTCCTTGGCGTTCTTGACGCAAAGGCAACCGCGGAAGTAAAGTCCGCACTCAATTCGCTTTCTGCTGCAGCATTTTCCGCAGCACCGTCTGCAAAATCCCGCCGTTTCGGTAATACTCGATCTCGACCGGTGTATCGATTCTGCAAGTCGCGACAAACTCGATTGTCCGCCCCGCTTCCTTCACGCGCACTTTCACATCCTGGAGCGGTTTGAGATCGTTACCAACTTCAATATCGAAACTGCCCTGACCACTGATCCCCAGTGATGCTCTCGTCTGCCCCGGCTTGAATTGTAGCGGCAGAACGCCCATGCCTACCAGATTGCTGCGATGGATGCGCTCGAAGCTGTCTGCAATCGCCGCCTTCACGCCCAGCAGGTAGACGCCCTTGGCGGCCCAGTCTCGGCTGGAGCCCATGCCATAATCTTTGCCCGCCAGCACAATCAAAGGCGTGCCTGCCTTTTGATAGAGCATCGAAGCGTCGAAGATGGACATCACCTGGCCGGTGGGCAGATAGGTGGTCACACCGCCTTCGGTTCCGGGAGCGAGCAGGTTTTTCAATCGAATATTGGCAAACGTGCCGCGCGTCATGACGCGATCGTTTCCGCGCCGGGCGCCGTAGCTGTTAAAGTCTTCCGCGGTCACGCCATTTTCAATCAGATATTTTCCAGCCGGGCTGTCCTTCTTGATCGATCCAGCCGGGGAAATGTGGTCGGTCGTGACTGAATCGCCCACCATCACCAGAACCTTTGCATCGCGGACCGGCGCGATCGGGCGTGGCTGCGGACTCAGGTCCGTGAAGAACGGCGGCTCCTGCACATAGGTGCTCTTGGGGTTCCATTCAAACAGCTCGCCGCCGTGAACGGGAATCTCGTTCCACTGGGGATTACCCTCGGCGACGTTGGAGTATTCCTTGCGGAAAAGCTCGGGGGAAACTGATTTGGCTATGGCCGCGTTCACTTCAGCGCGGGTCGGCCAGAGGTCGCGAAGATAAATCTCCTTGCCCTGATCGTTCCGCCCGATTGGCTCATCCATCAGATTCACATCCACCGACCCGGCCAGCGCAAAGGCGACCACCAGCGGCGGACTTGCCAGGTAATTGGCCTTCACATGCGGATTAATTCGCCCTTCGAAATTGCGATTGCCCGAAAGCACCGCGCTGACGACCAGGTCTTCTTTCTCCACCGCCTCGGCAATCGGGGCCGGCAATGGGCCGCTGTTGCCGATGCAGGTCGTGCAGCCATAGCCGACTGTATTGAACCCCAATTGATTCAGATAAGGCGTCAAGCCCGCCTTGTCCAGATAATCGGTGACCACCCGGCTCCCCGGCGCGAGGCTGGTCTTCACGTAAGGCGGAACTTTCAGGCCCTTCTCGACCGCTTTCTTGGCCACCAATCCCGCAGCGATCATGACTGAAGGGTTGGAAGTATTGGTGCAACTGGTGATGGCGGCGATGACGACGTCGCCGTGCGTGAGCTTGACCCACTGGTCGTTGAGCGACGCGAATGCCGCATCGCGCTCGGCTTTGATTTTCGTCGCGACTTCGGCTTCATGCGCGTCCGAATCATGCTGATCCACGACGGCCATCGCATACTTGTTGGCTTCGCTGACGCTGCTGTGCCAGGCGCCCACGCCCGCCTCGGCAGACCAGCGATCGAGCCTGGGCGTCGCCGCCTGCCCGACATTCTTCTTAAACACATCGACCAGTGCGCTTTCAAACTGCTGCTTGAGCGAACGCAGCTCGACCCGGTCCTGCGGCCGGCGCGGACCCGCCACGCTCGGCACCACCGTGCCCAGATCCAGCTCCAGATTTTCGCTGAACCTCGGCTCGATGCGCTTGTTCCGCCACAGCCCCTGCTCCTTGCAGAAGCGTTCGACCAGGTCCACGTGCTCAGCGGTCCGCCCGGTCAGCCGCAAGTATTCGAGCGTCCGATCATCGACCGGGAAAAAGCCGATCGTTGCGCCATATTCCGGCGCCATATTGGCGATGGTCGCGCGGTCGGCGACGGTCATGTTGTCGAGCCCTTCGCCATGGAATTCGACGAACTTCTCGACCACGCCATGGCTTCGCAGAATCTGCGTGATGACGAGCACCAGATCGGTCGCGGTTGCGCCTTCAGGCAATTCGCCCTTGAGTTCAAAGCCTACAACCGGCGGCGTGACCATGTAGATCGGCTGCCCGAGCATGCAGGCCTCGGCTTCGATTCCGCCTACGCCCCAGCCGACGACACCCAGGCCGTTAATCATCGTCGTATGGCTGTCAGTTCCGACGAGGCTGTCGGGAAGCGCCACGCCGTCCTTGACGCTGACGACGCTCGCCAGGTATTCAAGATTCACCTGATGGACAATGCCCTGCGAAGGCGGCACGACTTTGAAATTCCGGAACGCTTTCTGGCCCCATTTCAAAAATTCATATCGCTCGCGATTGCGCTCGAATTCCTTCTTGACATTGTTAAAGAGCGCAAAGGGGCTGCCGTAATCGTCCACCTGCACCGAGTGATCGATGACCAGATCGACGGGCACCAGCGGATTGATCTTCTGCGGATCGCCGCCCGCGCGCTTCATGGCCGAGCGCATGGCTGCCAGATCGACGACCGCGGGAACGCCAGTGAAATCCTGGAGAATCACCCGCGCCACTTTGAAAGGCAGCTCATCCTGTCCGAGTCGCGTTGGGTTATAGGCCGCCAGCCCCATCACGTCCTTCTGCGTCACCTGGAAGTTGTCCAGGTTCCGCAGGCAGCTTTCAAGGAGGACCTTGATCGAGATCGGCAGATGCTCGACATCGCCGACGCCCATCTCCGAAAGCTTATTGAGACGATAAATGCGGACATCTCCGCCGCGAGTGGAAAGCTTGGCGACGGCACCGAGGGGATCATTCAAAATAGCCATGATTCATGTAATGTTAGAGGAAGCGACAAACGTGAGCGGATTGATCCAAAAATAGAAGAGTTCCGCGCCGTCTGGCACAAAAGCAAAGCGCGGAATTCTATGCGCGCGACGGCACCGTCACAAGCTGAGCGGCAAATGAATGAGCGACAAATGGCGCTGAGCGGGGATATAACGCGGAAATGTGGTGGGAGGGCAATTGCATTTCTCCTCTCCCGGTACTCCGGGGGAGGTTGGGAGGGGGCGTTGTAGGAGGGGCAACGTTGGCGCGAAAACCCCCTCCCCAGCCGTCCCCCGGCGTACCGGGAGAGGGAGAAAAACCGCGACAGGGGCGCCGGCTACTTCTGGGGATCCTTAATAAACTTCCAGAGCGTGTAATACGCCACCGGATTGAGAAGCGGTTGATCATCCGCGTTGCGCACGCCGGGCAAATGCAATTCATGAATCGCGCCGATCTGAAGACCGTCCACAACCAGATGGACTTTCGTGCGGTCCTCGCTGACCTGCACCGATTTGATCGTCGGCTTGGTCTGATCGACCTCGGGGCTTCCGTATTCCTGGCGATAGATGTAGCGAAACGTCGAAAGGTTGTAACTGGCGGGATTGCTCGCCGCGCCGGTATCGACCGGCTGCGTGAAGGTCAGATCGAATCCGTCGCTCGTGAGCTTCATGTCCTTGATTTCAAATGGCACCTTTCCGGTCCAGACCAGCCGCTCGAGAGAGAAGGGCTTGGGGCCGACCGAACCCCAGCCGCGATTGGTGCCGCCGACGATCAGCGATCCGTCCTCGCCCTGCACCATCGGGACGATGCCGCTGCCAAAGCCGGTGCGGAATGGAATGCAGGCGCCCTGATACTGGCCATCCACTTCCTGAAGGATGTATCGGGCGATGTTGCTGTGATGCTGGTCGGATGAGAAGGCCTGCCCGGCAAAGGGGCCAAACTTGCCCTGACTCAAATCGAAGACGATGCCGCTCTGCGCCTGGCCGACCTTTTCATAGGGCTGAATGATGGCTGGCGGAACAAGCAGAGGATCTTTGGCCGCTTCGATATAGCGCCGGCTGTTAGACGTCGGATCAGGGGGCCGTGGGCCCATGTTGGGCGCATCGGGATACCACTTGTTCCCAATCGGATGCCCCTGGAAACTGCCGGGCTTGAGATAGCGGAGCGCGCAGCCGCCGTTCCATGGCCCCTGGTTCTCGGCATAAAAAACTTCGCCCTTTTCATTGATGCCCATTCCACCGGGCGAGCGGATGCCGCTGCAGGTGGGGATCATCTTTCCGTCCGGCGTAATCCGCATGCACCAGCCGCGGAACTGGGCATCGCTGGTGAAAGAGCCGGTGAGCGTGAGCAGCACCCATAGGTTGCCGTCACGATCGAATTTACTCATGAAGGCATATTCGTGGTAGTCGCCGGACAAGCCCCAGTCATCGCAGATCGTCTCATACACATTGGCGTGACCCCGCCCATCCGAATCCTGCAGCTTGGTCACTTCGCCGCGCTGGATGGCATAAAGACAGCCGTCCTTCTTGTTGAAAGCCAGGCCCAGAATCTCATGAAGGCCGGTGGCCCACTTCTTGAACTTCACACGGCGGGGATTTTCGTCGTAAATTCCTTCGACGACATACACATCGCCTCGGCGGGTGCCGACGGCGATTTTCTTGTCGGGCAATACTTCCAACCCGCCGCACTCGAGCACGATGTCATCGGGGATGGGAACCTGGACAATCTTGTAATAAGCCGCCATCGGCGATTGATCGACCGGCTGACGGCGCGGGGCGGCCTGCGCGGAGCTGGCCAACGCGAGGAGGCCGGCAACGAGCGTCCAGGCCAGCAGCGATGAAAAATGCTTTACCATGTCATCTCCACGGTGAAATCGGCAGGCTTGTTATCGGCAAACGTGAGCGGAACGAGCAATTCGCTTGAGCCATTGCTCTGGCGGACGATCGGCTGGCCGGTGCCGCTCTGGCTCTTGAGGGTGATGGTCTGTTTGCCATCGACGATCCAATCGTTCGGACCTTTGCTTTCGATCTTCGACCCTTCGGCCGCAAGGAAGTAAGCATTCTGCACCGGCTCCTTGGCCGATACATGGAACCTGCGAATGAGCTGCGGGCCATTGGCCGTCAGGTGCGGCAGCGGCTGCTCCTGGATGTCGAGATTATCTTTCAGAATGTAGTGGAACGTCGGCCGTTCCTGCTTGTCCAGCACATAGCCCTTAAACTTCCCGCCGACGTGACGATCGCTGGGATGGATGACGGGCCAGGCATCGTTGGGACTATTGAGAATCGCGATCGCGGGACCGGCCGGCAACTTGAGCAGATCATGGCCGAGCGGACTGAGATGCTGGCCGCCTCGCCCTTCCCACCAGCCTTTCATGTCGAAGAAACGCCCCTTCCAGGCGACTGCCATCCGCACTACATCGCCATCAAAGGCAACGTGTACGCCTTCGGGGAAACCAACCAGGATGCTGCGGTTGCCCGCGCCGGCCATCATCGTCCGCACGACGATCGGCTGATCGATGGGGATCAATTCATCGCTGCTGGGCTGCAGGCC
>JANWHF010000011.1 GCA_025450555.1 Tepidisphaeraceae bacterium
CGCGCGCTGATGGCTTTGGAAGTGGCTGCGCTCTCGATGGCATCGGAACAGGAAGCGAAGGCAGTCGCGAAGAGTTCGCTGCACATCACGCTCGACATCGCTGAGCAGTCGATGCAGCGAAAGGCGATCGTCTACGATGGCACCGGCGACGAGCATTACGACGCCGCCAGCGCCCTGATTAAATCCATGCGGGGCAGCGACCCGGACGCGGCAGTCTACTGGGTGGCTCGCATGCTCGAAGCCGGCGAAGATCCCCGTTTCATCGCCCGGCGAATCGCCATTCTCGCCAGCGAAGACATTGGCAATGCCGACCCGCAGGCCCTGCTCGTAGCGGCGGCAGCATACGACGTCGTCGAGCGCATCGGGATGCCCGAGGCGCAGCTTACTCTTGGCCAGGCCGCCATTTACATGGCCACCGCTCCAAAGTCCAATGCCTCGGCCATAGCCATTTGGGGTGCCATGAAAGATGTCCGCGAAGGACGCACCCTCCCGGTCCCGCTTCACCTCAAAGACACCCATTACAAAGGTGCCAAGCGGCTCGGCCATGGTGCCGACTACAAGTACGCCCATGACTTTGAAGGTGGATTTGTTGGACAGGACTACCTTGGAGTGGATAAAACTTACTATGAACCAACCGAACGAGGCCACGAGGCGGTATTGAGCAAACGACTGGCGGAGTGGCGTGCCCGAAAAGGCGCGCAAGCCGCGGTCTCGCCCCCGACAGATGAAATAAAACCTACAGACGGCCCGCAACGTTCGGATTCCAAGCGCCCTGAGGCGTGAAAGATTATCCCCGCCAAAGGCCGAAAGTAGAATAGCGGCCCGGCGTGGAGCGGGGGGCGGGAAAACCGCCGACGAGGAAGCGACGTAATGATGGATATGAATAGTAAGGCAGTAGTTCGCCGGCAGTTGCGGGATGTCTTGGCGGCTATGAATGATGAGCAGCGTCATGCGCACAGCTTGGCCGCCTGTTCGCTTCTGGCCGCCAGTCCGGAATTCCGCGCGGCCCGCGTGGTGATGCTTTATCTCTCCACTCCAACTGAAATTGATACGTCTCCCCTCGCACTTAAATGTTGGCAGCAGAATAAGACGGTGGTTGTCCCGAAGGTCAGCTGGGACCAGCGACGGATGCTGCCCGTTGAAATCACCAGCCTTCAGGCGGGCATGACGATTACCGGCCCCAACATTCGCGAGCCGATTTCCGGTAAGCCGATTCCTGTCGATCTGATCGATCTGGTGGTCGTGCCCGGCATGGGCTTCACGCGCAAAGGCTATCGCATCGGCCGCGGAATGGGCTTCTACGACCGCTTCCTCGCGCAGGCTGAATTTATCGGACTCTCCTGCGGGTTGGCCTTCGAGGAGCAACTCATCGATAACATCCCCGTGCTTGACCACGACATGCCCCTGAGTATGCTGGTGACCGACCGAGGGATCCTGCGCTTCGCTTCGCATTGCATCGAGCAGGCTTGAGTGGAGAAACGAAGGCGGCGCGATCCTTTGGATTTGCGGGCCGTATCTCATTCTAAGCCGAATCACTCCCGATGAGAGAACATGGAGGTTCTCATGAGCCGCTACACAGCACGCCGAATCAGCCGACCCTTGATCGCCGCCCTGGGCGTCACCATTGTTATTGGCGCCGCCGTTTACATTCACAAGCATCACAAGCCGAAGACGGTCGCCACTAATGTCCCGGCAGTTGCGCAGGCGAGCAAGTCTTCCAACGCCAAGCCGGTCGAGGTCAAACCGATTGACGTGAAGCCCGCGCCGGCCAAACCGACGCCGGTGGTCGTTGAGAAATCTCCGACCAATTCCGGGGGGCTGCTCGATTCGACTCCTAACACCGGCCTTGTCACGCAGACGCCCACGGCCGCAATGAACACCGCGACCGGCAGCCGAAGCATCGCCAACGCCGGCTCGACGACGTCTGCCCCGACCACGCAACCCGATTCGCACGATCCTTCCAACGACACCGCTGTCGCCTCGGTTAACGATGCGCCGCTCATCCCCGACAACAGCAAGGGTGGCAACGCCTTCCCCGTGTCGGCTGATGACCTGTCCCGGGGACGAAAGGAAAAGGATGCCGGCCATCTGCTGACCGCGCGGGAATTGATCAACAATTCGCTGCTCTCGGGGCAGTTGAGCGACGGCGACGCCGAAGCGGCGCGCAGCATGCTCAGCGAGCTTTCGCAGGAGATGCTCTTCACGCGCAAGCAGGTTCCCGGCGACCCGTACACCGATCTCTATCAGATTCAAAACGGCGATCGTCTTTCGCGCATCGCCGATCATCACAGCATCCCCTGGCCCCTGCTGCTTCGTATCAATGGAATGAGCGACGCTCGCCGGATTCAAGCGGGCCGATCGCTCAAGGTGATCAACGGCCCGTTCCATGCGGTCGTGAACAAGAGCAAATTCCGTCTCGATTTGTACCTGGGCAATCCCGGCGGGCCGGGCTCGATGTTCGTCCGCTCGTTCGCGGTGGGCCTGGGTCGAGAAAATTCCACGCCGACTGGCCTTTGGGTCGTGCAGCAAGGGAACAAGGCCCACCCCGCCACCTATTACAGCCCGCGCGGCGAAGGCGTCATCGCCGCTAACGATCCCAAGAATCCGCTGGGCGGATACTGGATGGGCATCACCGGTCTGGAAGGCAATGCCGTCGGTAAATCCTCCTATGGAATCCACGGTACCATCGACCCCGATTCCATCGGCAAGCAATCGTCCATGGGCTGCATTCGCCTGGGTCATGAAGACATCGCCTTCCTCTACGACATTCTGGTCGAAGGCAAGAGCAAGGTGATGATCAAGGATTGAGCTGCCTGTTCTGCAATTACCATTCATATACCCACGCGTAGGTCGTATACGTCGTGGCTTTCGGGTTGCCAAAGACATGATTGCCGGCTTTCTCGCCGCATCGACAAGTCAGGCGCAATCCCTTCTGGAAGAAAATCGGATCGTCGTCGTGGAAGCGGTAGGCCGAGAAGCTGTGGTCCTTGGGATCAAAATGCGTCAGCCCTGAAATCGGCGTGTGGTATCGGCCGCGATCGAAGTAGTAAGTCCCCAGGAAATAATCCTCGAGCCCCGATGAAAGCATCAGCGGCTCTTTTTCACCGTTCAGGTAGCCGCGCATCTGCGCCTCGAGATAGTTGAAATTCCCGTCCGCGCATCGCGCCGCAATCACCACCAGGTATAGCGCCCCAGCCTTGGACGAATTGCACAGATCAAATTCCTCCAGCGGCTGCGCGGTGTAATCCTCGCGTTTGTACAGATGCAGTCGCGCCTGCGGCGGCAGCTTCACGCCGCCCACGGTGATCGGCAGATTCTCGGTCCCGCGGATGATCCACCAGAAATCGGGATTGCCGGCGATTCCTTTGCCCATCTGCGCCGTTACGCGAATGCCATTGGAGAAGGGAACGCGGAAGGTGTTGTAGATTCCGTTGCCGTGGCCGATCTTTCCCATGCGGGCGATGCCCCAGGGCGCATCCTGATCGCCAAAGCCGATGCCGTGGCCCATCCCCAATTCCATGTCAATTGAGGCATTGGCTTCGCCATCGACGTAAACGCGGATGCGGGTCTTCTCCCAGCCATTGAAGTTGCCGCCGAACCACATGTGCGTCAGGCAGCCTGCGCCTTCGCGCTGGGAAAGCAGGCCCTCCTTTCCATCCGCCATCGGCCGCAGTTCCTTGCCGGCGGTGCCGAAGGTTTTGAGCAAGGAGAGATCGTCGACCTGCTGCGCCTGCGCGCTTTGGCAGGTCACCGTGGATATCAATGCGAGCGCGCCCAGAAGAATCGAAAGAGCCTTCATGTCTGTCCTCCATCCGCAAGAAGCGAAAAATGTTGGCGAGGCGGAACGATCGCGCGATACTGATTGAACCAGACGAAAAAGTCGAACAATCGCAGCCGCCAGCGAAGGGCAAAAGGCGGCTTGGGAAATACATGCCCCGCCAGGATCGAAAGCACCGCGCGATGCACCTGCATCGGCCCCCGCCCGTTGAGAAACAGCTCGCGGAAGGAATGCTGGTAATACTGGCGGATCAATTTGAAATAGACGCGCGTGCCGCCGTCGACGAAACGGATGTATCGCTTGCGCGCCGAGGCATGTGAGCTTTTCCCCTTCAGGATTCCGACGACTGCTCGTGCCGCTTCGCGGGCCGCGAGCATGCTCAAACAGACACCGGTCGAAAAAATAGGATCCAGAAAAGCGGCTGCATCCCCAATCAAAAAATAGCCCGGCCCCGCATAGGGCCGGCAGGCATAGCTGAAATCGGCGATGACCTGATTGGTGGATGGGCCGGTGGCATTGTTCATCCGATCTGCAATGGCCGGACATCGTTTAATCGACCATTCCAGCATTCGATCTGCTGATATGCCAATCTGTCTTGCAAGCCCACTATTTGCAACAAATCCGATGCTCGTCTGCTTTTGGTTTATCGGAATCGCCCAGAACCAGCCCTCCTCGCACATGACGATCAGCGGATACCCCTCTTCGGTGCCCGGGCGCCGCTTCACATTTTCAAAATGCTCGAAATAGGCCACCTTCTGAAATATCGCATCGGCATAGGTCTTCCTGATGCGAAGATGCCGGGCCACCACCGTCGCCTGCCCGCTGGCGTCCAGCAAGTACCGGCCCCGGATGACGCCATCATCCGTCTCCACCGCGACATCATTATCCGCGAGAGTTTGAATCGATTTGACGCTCGTCCTCTCCCGCACCTCCGCTCCACGTGCCTTGGCCTGCTCGATGAGCATCGCATCGAATCCCGCTCGCTCCACATTGTAAGTCGGCGCGCCAGGAAGCAATCCCAAATCAAACGGGAAGCAGGTTCCCTCCATCTCATGCCCCATCGAAAACTCGATCCCCAGCTTGCTCACGCAAGGGACCGATTTCATCGCGTCGCCCAATCCCAGCTCTTCGATGAGCGATCCATTTCTCGGCAGAAGCGATTCTCCAATTCGAAATCGCGGGAAACTCGATTTCTCCAGGATCAGCACCCGCAACCCCGCCTGCGCGCAGACCATTCCTGCCGTCGCCCCACCCGGGCCGGCTCCGATCACAATCGCGTCAAAAATGGGCGTCGAAGAAATCAAATGTCATCCCGCCATCGCCCTGCGTGCATCACAATGCATCAAAGACAACATTTTTGATGCACGGATGATGCATCACTCGAAAGGGTTCACCCGCGAAATTCGCCTGATTTCGAGGGTTGCGTTGCCGTCATGCATCAAAATGCATCGTTTTGCATCACTTTTTCGATTTTTCTCCTTCTTCGCCCGGATTTAACATTTCGCACCTCACCAGAACGCAGCAATTGTTGCAATATCACCGACATCGAGTGTCGAGCTGTGCTGTCGCCTGCTGCGGCCTGGCACACTTTCTCGCCTCGCTCATGTGACGAAACCTCTGGGAACTGAACCGAGCTCTGTTGCTTGGCCAACTCCGTCTTACCCATGCAGTCGCTCATAGATACTTCCCCGAACCAAGACCAATTAATCACTGCACGATAATACCCAAACATAGTGCGAACATCAACTTTATTCCGAACATTTTTTGTGGATTTTTTGCGATTGTATCATCAATTGCAGAAATGAGTTGTGAGAGTGAACGCAGCGCCCCACGGCGTTGCGGGACGGCAGATTCTACTGGAAGAACCATATCCCACACGACTTCTTGGTGTGCTGCAGGCCCTGCAGTCGATTCAACCTGTTGTCGAGCTGATAATTCACGCCCTGGCACGACTGCGCCACCGCCTCTTGTCCTGCGATATCGCATCCTGATGATGTGCGGCATGCGGGACACAATCGTCGGCAATTTCATCGGTTTTTTCGTTCTGGTTCTGGTTCTATCCACGGGCGCCTGGGCGCAGGAGCGGGCGAGTGGTTATTTCGCGATTCAGGTGGTAGACGACCAGACGGGGCGCGGCGTGCCGCTGGTGCAACTGCAGACAACGAGCATGGTGTCGTATTACACCGATTCCAGTGGGCTGGTGGCGTTTGATGAGCCGGGGCTGATGAACCGGAAGGTGTGGTTTGGCGTCGATAGTCCGGGATACGAGTACCCGGCCGATTTCCTGGGCAGCCGGGGGGTTTCGCTGGAGACCAGGCCGGGCGGAAGCGCGACGATCAAGATCAAGCGGCTCAACATTGCCGAGCGGCTGTATCGCATGACGGGTCAGGGGATTTATCGCGACACGGTGATGCTGGGTCGCAAGGCGCCGATTTCTGAGCCGTTGCTCAACGCGCAGGTGACGGGGCAGGACAGCGTTCTCAATGCCATCTATGAGGGGAAGCTTTATTGGTTTTACGGGGACACGGGTCGAATTTCGTATGCCTTGGGCAACTTCTCGACGACCGGGGCGACGACCGAACTTCCGGCCGCCATCGATCCGTCGGTCGGATTCAATTTGCACTACTTCGCCGGCAAAGACGGCTTCGTGCGGCCGATGGCGCCGATGAAAGGCGAGGGCGTGGTCTGGGTCGGCGGGATCGTCGTGCTTTCCGACGAATCGGGCCACGAGCGCATGCTCGGTTTTTTCCAGCGACGGCGCGGGATGGGGGCTGTGCTCGAAAACGGGTTTATCGTTTTCAACGATCAGAAGGAGCAGTTCGACAAGCTGACGGATGTTCCGATCGATCCTCCCATCGAGCCCACCGGCACGGGTATGCCGCTCCGCGTGAAAGAGAAGGGAGGGACCGAATATGTCGTCTTCACCGCGCCGTACCCTGCGTTGCGGGTCAAGGCGGACATGAATTCTTACGTGAACTTGAGCGGTTACGAAGGGTTCACCTGTCTCAAGCCCGGGACTCATTTCAACTCAGCGGCATCTGCCGAGCTGGATCGGGATTCGAATGGGAAGCTCACCTGGGGCTGGAAGCGAGATACGTCGCCGTTGAACCCGATGGAGCAGGAGAAGTTGATCGCTGCGGGGAAGATGAAGCGTGACGAGTCGCCGCAGCGATTGCAGGATGTCGAAACGGGCAAGCCGGTGCTGATCAACAACTGCTCCTGCTTCTGGAATGAGTATCGCAAGAAATACGTAATGATCGCGTGTCAGTCGTTAGGTGCGACCGTGCTTGGAGAGATCTGGTACAGCGAGTCGGATCATCCGGAGGGGCCGTGGGTGAATGCCCGCAAGATTATCACCCACGTCGATCAGAAGAACGGCCCGCACGATTTTTACAACGTGACGCAGCACCCGTTCTTTGACCGTGAAGGCGGCCGGGTGATTTATCTCGAAGGGACATATGTCAACACGTTTTCGGGCAATCCCCGTGTCACGCCTTATTATGAATACAACCAAATCATGTACCGCCTGGATTTGAGCGATCCGAGGTTGAAGTTGACCGGCGCGAGCGCGACGGAAAGAAAATGAAGTGGGCGGGCGCATTGTTCAAACCGCGTTTGCAGTTTCGCGCTTGACCCTCAAGGCCCCTTCTGTCCACGCCGGGGCAAAGGGTACTCCCGTCGCCCCGGATCTGCGTGCGCTTCTCAATGCGCGTTCGGAGATCCGGGGCGGCGCGAGTAGGCTTTGCCCCGGCGTGGACAGCAAGCACCTTTTATTGGTCGAGTGAAAACAGCAACCACAATGATTACGCCTTCCTGATCTTGCGACCGGGAAGGCGTAAGCGACAGGACTGCTTCTGGGACCGCGCGGTTACTTGCGCGGGCCGTTGTGCCCGGCGGCGGGGACAGCCTGGGGCGTGGGCATGGTCGGCTCATTGACGGTAACTACTTCGCCGTCGGAGCGGATCCACATATCGACGCGTTGCTGGCCGGCCATTTCGTTCACACGATAGATGCGGTCTTCGCCGCGCTGGAAGGATGTAAATTTGTCGGCGTGGAAGAGCGTTGCCAGGGCCGATTGAACCGTCTGCGGAAGCTCATTGCGCGCCACGCCGACGCGATATTGCGGCACATCGCCTGCCGCGTTCATGATGACGAAACCTTCGCCGATGCGATTGCGCGAGCGGATGAAGTAGTAGCCGGGTGTGTCTGGATCAGGCTCGATCGACTGGAGCTGGTCCTGATTGAAGGCTTTTGCAAACCGCTCGCGGACCTGCTGCTCTTCATTGGGATTGGCGGCGCGGCGTTCTTTTGCGGGCGTCTTGCGCTCGACGCTCTTTTGTTCGGCCGAATTCCCGGCGAGATTCAGCCTGGCATCGCGGATGGCTTGATTGAGGGCGTTTTTCTTACCCTTGGTGGGCTTTGCATTGGCAGGGCCGGCTTCCTCTTCGCCAATCCATTCGATGTCAAGGATTTTTCCAGTTGTATCCATATCGACCGTGTAGGGGCGATTGCCAATGTTGAAAAGCGCGTAGTAGCGGCGGGATGAGATCATGTTGACCATCTGCGGCGGGCTTTGGAACAGTTGCTGGACCAGCTCCGCCACCGCCGGCGGAAGCGCGGCGGCGGGCTCCGCGCGGCCGACATCAATCAAATCGCCGCTGCCGGTGACGGTGGCATTGGCTTCGCCATTGCGGTCATCGACGGCCGCCGTGAAAACGCGCACGCCGTTGACGTTGCGCTCTTCGTAAATGCGGATCTTGGCGGTGTTGCCGTAGGCGTTGTGCAAGGCCTGCTCGGCAGCAGCACGTCCGGGATCGCTTGCGGGGGGCGGCGCTGCAGTCGCGATTGCGGTCAGCGTCCCCATTGCCAGCACGGCGCTCCAAATCTTCGCCTTCATATTTACTCCTTTTCAAATGAGCCTGGCGCTCCCGGGAATCCTCCGGTTTTTTCGCAAAGAGCGGCTCGGGCCAAATCGCGAGCCAGTCGATTGTCAAGTCGGGTTCATTATGAGGACGTGGAGGCGCGGTGGCAGCGCCGTAAATCCTAAAGAAGCGGCGCAGGCGTCAAAGATCGCCTTGCTCGAGGATCAAATGGCGTTAGACATACCTGCTGGCCACGCTTAGAATTAGGCGCCAAAAGCAGCCGGGGCACCGGTGCATTGAAAACCGGCATAAGGTTTGTTGAATGGGTGGCATCCCGGCCGATAGTTCTGAAGGCGGGGATCGAGAAATGACCTCCCGCACTCCGCGCCGTGGGGCGCCCTTTTGGCGCGACGATCGGCGGTTTCCTTCCTCAGATGGATCGCACCGCGCCGACCGCTGGCCGCTCTTTTGCAGTCCGTGTTCAGATCGCTGCGCACTGATCCTGCCGACGCTTGCGAATTTCGACATCGCGGAAGCTCCAGCGCGCGACATGCAATGAAATTGCATTGGGCCTATAAAGCTAGCGATGCGTCGTGACAGGTGTCTGATAAGGCATGCGTACAATAGCGCGGCCGCTCGATTGGCCGCGCGAAAATGGAGTAACAATGGCTAAGTCCAACGCTCTGGTCAGCATCATCGATCGAAAGCTGGATCAAAGCCGCTTTCGTGAACAGCACTGGGAAGGAACCTTCTGGGATTACCTGGAGATCGTCCACGAGAATCCTGCCGTGTCGCGCAATTCGTTCCAGCGCGTCTACGACATGGTGCTCAGCTATGGCTCTGAGCCGTTCATGCTTTTCAAGCAGGATTACACGCGTTACCACTTCTTCGCCGACCCGGTGGAGAACGGCGCGGATGCGATCTACGGCCTCGAACGGCCATTGATGCAGCTCGTCGATTTCTTCAAGTCGGCGGCGCAGGGTTATGGGACCGAGCGGCGAATTCTGCTGCTGCATGGTCCGGTGGGATCGAGCAAATCGACCATCGCCCGGTTGCTGAAGAAAGGGCTTGAATCCTATTCCAAGACCGAAGCCGGGCGGCTTTACACGTATTCATGGCGGCTCCCCCATCGGGTCAACAACGACGGCGGCGAGCATTTGGCGGACTGCCCGATGCACGAAGAGCCGCTCCTATTGATTCCGCGCGAAGCTCGGCCGGAAGTGCTGGATGCGGTTAACGAGAAATTGCCCGAGGGTCGGCGCGTGCGCCTATATGGCGAGCCATGCCCCTTCTGCCGGCGAATTCAGGCCGACTTGATGGACCAGTACGACGGCGACTGGAAAAAGGTGATGGATCATGTCCGCGTGAAGCGGCTGATCCTGTCTGAAAAAGATCGCCGCGGCATCGGCACGTTCCAACCTAAAGACGAGAAGAACCAGGATTCAACCGAGCTGACCGGCGACATCAACTATCGCAAGATCGCGGAATTCGGCTCCGATTCCGATCCGCGCGCGTTCAACTTCGATGGCGAGCTGAACATTGCCAATCGCGGTATTGTGGAATTCATCGAAGTGCTGAAGTTGGACGTGGCGTTTCTCTATGACCTCCTGGGCGCAAGCCAGGAGCACATGATCAAGCCCAAGAAGTTTGCCCAGACGCATATTGACGAAGTCATCCTCGGCCACACCAATGAGCCGGAATACAAGAAGCTACAGAGCAATGAGATGATGGAGGCCTTCCGCGATCGAACCATCAAGATCGACGTGCCTTACAACATCAAGCTGGATGACGAGGTCAAGATCTATCTAAAAGACTTCGGCAATGACAAGATCAAGGGCATGCACATCGCGCCGCATACGATCGAGGTGGCGGCGATGTGGGCCGTGCTGACGCGCCTGGCCGAGCCGAAGAAGGCGGGCATCACCAAGCTGCAAAAGCTCCAGCTTTACAACGGCAAGAGCATCCCCGGCTTCACCGAAGACAGCATCAAGGAGCTCAAAGAGGAAGCTCCGCGCGAAGGCATGCAGGGCATCAGCCCGCGCTACATCCAGGACAAGATTTCCAATGCCCTGGTCAGCCATCAGGCACAGATCGATAAGGCGATCAACCCCTTCATGGTGATGAACGAGCTGGAAGGCGGCCTCTCGCACCATTCGCTGATCACCGATGAAGAGCTGAAAAAGGAATACAAGGAGCTGCTGGCGGTCGTGCGTGAAGAGTACGAAAACATCCTCAAAGGCGAGGTGCAGCGCGCCATCAGTGCCGACGAAGACGCAATCAAGCGGCTCGCGACCAACTACATCGAAAGCGTCCGGGCTTACACGCAGCACGAACGCGTGCGCAATCGCTACACAGGGCGCGACGATGAGCCGGATGAAAGGCTCATGCGTTCGATCGAGGAAAAAATCGATATCCCCGACAGCCGAAAGGACGATTTCCGTCAGGAGATTATGAATTACATCGGCGCGCTGGCGCTGGATGGCAAGAAGTTTGAGTACAACACCAACGCCCGGCTGCTCAAGGCGCTGGAATTGAAGCTGTTTGAAGATCAGCGCGACACGATCAAGCTGAAGAATCTGGTGTCGAGCGTTGTAGATGATGAAACGCAGCAGAAGATCGACGTGGTCAAACAACGTTTGATCAAATACTTCGGCTACAACGAGACCAGCGCAACCGACGTGCTGAATTATGTGGCCAGCATCTTTGCCCGAGGCGACACCAAGCAGGATGAATAGCGGCGATCTGTTATGAGCATGGCCCGCGCAACCCGGCGATCCGGATTGTCCTTAGCTTTGCTGGGGGTAGCCGGGTTGCTGTTTTTTTATGTGACCGATCCGCATTTCGGGCCAGTCGCATCGGCATCGGCGGCTTCGCATCTGGATTGGCGCCACTGGCTTTTTGTGTTGCGTGGATCGCCGGACAATGTGGTGGAGGCGGCAAACCAATTGCTGGTCAGCACCATCATTGGGTTGGCCGGATCGTTGGCGGTGCTGCTGACGGGGGTATGGCTAGTCACGCGCCGCTCGCCCTAATGATCCGGAGTTGATGTTTTGGGAGATGCGAGCCGAGAGGTGGCTCGGAAGGTGCAATGGTTCTCAAGATTGAAAAAGATCACCAGCGGTTCCGGCAGATCGTCAAGGGCCGCATTCGCGAAGACCTTCGGAAATTCCTCACCAAGGGTGAGCTCATCGGCAAAGAGGGCAAGCACCTGATTTCTATTCCGGTGCGCGGGATCGAACTGCCCCACTTCCGTTACGGCGACAATTCCCAGGGAGTCGGCGCCGGCGACGGCAAGGAAGGTGATGTCGTCGGCAAAGGTCAGCCCGGCCAGGGGAAAAGCCAGGGCGGCACCGAGACCGGCCATCACATGATGGAAGTCGATCTGACGCTCGATGAGCTGGCCGACATTTTGGCCGAGGAACTGAAGCTTCCGCGGATCGAGCCGAAGGGGAAACATCGCATTACGACCGTGCGCGAGCGCTATTCGAGCCTGCGACGCGTGGGGCCGGAATCGCTTCGCCATTTCAAGCGGTCGTTCAAGGAAGCCTTGAAACGGCAGATCATGATCGGCGATTACGACCCGGATAATCCGGTGATCGTGCCGCAGAAAAAGGACATCCGCTATCGAAGCTGGAAGGAAGTTAAAAGCCCGCAGAGCAACGCGGTCATCGTCTTCATGATGGACGTGTCCGGATCGATGGGCGAAGAGCAGAAGGAACTGGTCCGGCTCGAGAGCTTCTGGATCGATACCTGGCTGCGCAAGAATTACGAAGGCATCGAGAGCCGGTATATCGTGCATGATGTCAGCGCGAAGGAAGTGGACAAGCACACCTTCTATCACCTTCGCGAAGACGGCGGCACAAAAATCAGCAGCGCGTTTCGCATCTGCAAACAGCTTCTCGACTCCCATTACAGCCCCGACGAGTGGAACATTTACCTCTTCCACTTCAGCGACGGCGACAACAGCAGCGAAGCCGACTCGCGCGACTGCGTGAAGCTGCTCAAGGAACAGTTGCTTCCGCTATGCAATATGTTCGGCTACTGCCAGGTGGCCAGCGCCTACGGCTCAGGCAATTTCATCAACGTGCTGCACGAGCATCTGCGCAACCACGAAAAAGTGCTGACGAGCCGGGTGAATTCGAAGGATGATATTTACGATTCGATCAAGACGTTTTTTGGGAAAGGGCATTAGCCGTCGTTCGAAATGACGGAGCCGTTATTCACTGTCGTATTTACGCTCGATCATGACTGCGCAAGCCACCAAGCCGATCACCGCTGACAAATTATTCGATATGGGAAGCAGTGCGCGCATTGAGCTCATTCAGGGAGAGATTGTATCAATCAGTCCAACCGGCTTTGAGCATGGCCGAATCACGGCCAAGTTGGCACGCCTCATCGGTGCTTTCGTCGAGGAGCGGAAACTCGGTATCGTCGTTGCGGCTGAAACCGGGTTTCTGATCCGTCGGAATCCGGATTCCGTGCTTGCGCCGGACGTGGCCTTCGTGCAGGCCAGTCGTTACATGCCTACACAGAGATTCTTTGAAGGCGCGCCGGACCTGGCGATCGAAGTGATGTCGCCATCGGATACATGGTCGGAAGTTAGCGCCAAGGTCGAGATGTGGCTGGAAGCCGGCTGTCGTTCCTGCTGGGTGGTCGACCCGAAGTCAAAGACAACGACCATCTTCCATGGCGGTGATGATGTTCATCGCGCCCGAAGTGGGCAGAAGATCCAGGACGATCTGGTTCTTCAAGGAATAGCCATCGAGGTCGATAGTATCTTTGCCGTCTGATAGCAGGAGTAGTTGAAAATGGCCTCTCATACGCTGGCCCCCTTCCCCGATGAGTTGCTGGCTGCAAAGAAGCAGATACGCGAGACGGCGCGCTCGTATGGCCTGGATTTTTTCCCGGTCATTTTCGAGATGTGCGATTACGAGCAGATGAACCAGATCGCGGCGTACGGCGGCTTCCCGCAGCGCTATCCGCACTGGCGGTTCGGGGCCGAGTACGAAGGCATTCGCAAGCGGCATCATTACGGCCTGGGGCGCATCTATGAGATGGTGATCAACAACGATCCCTGCTATGCCTATTTGCAGGAATCCAATGCCCTGGTCGATCAGAAGCTGGTCATCGCGCATGTCTACGGCCACGCCGACTTTTTCAAGAACAATTACTGGTTCAGCAAGACCAATCGCAAAATGATGGACGAGATGGCCAACCATGCCACGCGCGTCCGCAAGCACATCGAAAAGCACGGGCAGGAAGCAGTCGAACGCTGGCTAGATGTGTGCCTCTCGATCGAACATTTGATCGATCCACACAGCATGTTCATGCAGCGCGGCCCGCATGATGCGCCGATCGTACAGCCGCGGCGCGAGGAGCCGGACGTTCAGCGATTCAAGGCCAAGGATTATCTGGATCGGTGGATCAATCCGCCGGATGTGATGGAGGCCGAGGCGAAAAAGCGAAAGACGGAGAAGGAGAAGAATCGTCGGGCCACGCCCTCGCGCCCGACGCGAGATACTTTGCTCTATCTGCTGGAGCATGCCCATTTGGAAGACTGGCAGGCCGATTGTCTGTGGATCGTGCGCGAGGAGGCTTATTACTACGCGCCCCAGGGCATGACCAAAGTCATGAACGAAGGCTGGGCCTCATTCTGGCACAGCACCTTGATGACCAAGCACTTCGTCGAGGCCAAGGAGATCGTCGATTATGCCGACCATCACAGCGGCACCGTCCACATGCCGCCTGGGAATTTCAATCCATACAAGATTGGCATTGAGCTGTTCCGCGACATCGAAGATCGCTGGAACAAGGGCAAATTTGGCAAGGAATATGAAGAGGCCAGTAACCTTGGCGAAAGAGAAAAGTGGGACAAGGGTCTTGGACTCGGACGGGAAAAGATCTTCGAAGTGCGCCGCGTCTATAACGACGTAAATTTCATCGACGAATTCATGACGCCGGAGTTCATCGAGAAGCACAAGTTTTATCAGTACGGCCGCGATCCCCACACTGGCCAGCTTCGCATCGTCAGCCGCGATCCGCAGCGCATCAAGCAGACGATGCTTTACCATCTGACGAATATGGGTCAGCCCTTCATCTATGTCGTTGATGGTAATTACGCCAATCGCGGCGAGCTTTACCTGGCTCACAAACACAATGGTCTGGATATCGAGATCAAGACGGCCGTCGAAACGCTCAAAAATATTCACAGGGTCTGGCAGCGGCCGGTCCACCTGCAGGCGCGCATCGATGATGACATGATCCTCTTCAGCTTTGCAGGCGACCAACCCAAGCAGCAGACCATTCACGATGATCTGCCCAAGCCGGCGCATCAGCTTTAGCTCGGGCTATTAACGTTTTGCCATGAGCAGCGCGACGGGGAAGTGCGAGAACAGATCGGCAGCCAGGAGCCGGCCCTTTGATGGCGCAATCGATTGTCCAGTGAATTGATTCACCCAATCCAATTGCCGATCGGTTGCCAGCGAAATCGCCGTGTCCTGCCAGACTTTTTCGCCCAGCGGAAGTTGCGCAAGGTCGGGCGTTAGTTGCGTGAAGAACCGCGGCACCGCAATCGCTGCCAATTCACTTCCTCTCGATCGGGCGAAGGCAAAAACGTGATTCTCTCCTCTGCCATTCGCGCTCAACGGGATGTACTGACCGGCAGAAAACAGGCCGGGGTATTTCGCTCGTAGCTGTAAGGTCCGCCATGTCACGAGGAGCTTGGCGGCGCCATCGCGCGCATTTTCAAGAAGTGCCTGCGCCGCAGCGGGCCACTGCTGATTCGGTTTGTCGAATTTGTTTTTGAGATGGCCGAGCATTTCCCGGCGAAGCCCATAATCGACGGGTCGGCGGTTGTCGGGATCAACCAATGAAAAATCGAGGATTTCACTCCCCTGATAGGTGTCGGGCACACCCGGTGCGGCAAGTCGGATTAAAGTCTGCGACAATGAATTCAGCAGGCCAAAATACGCGATGTGCCGTTGAAAAGAGGTGAATTCACTTAAGAAAGCGCTGCTCATGTCCTGCGCCAGGATGCGCGCAACAAACTCGCGCACGGCTGACTCAAACGGCTGATTCACATGCGTCCAGCTTGTGTGAACCTTCGCCTCGCGGAGGGCCTTTTCCATGTATTGCTGGACGCGGGCAATAAACTGCGCGTCTGGAGCAGTCCAGGATTGATCAACCGGCCAGACCGCGATCAAAGCCTGATAGATGAAATATTCCTCATTTGCATCCGGCGCAACAGTATCACCGATGCGCCGACGGTGAGGCTCATTCAGTCGGCTCCATCGGGCAACAGCACGCCGCCATTCTTCAGGAAGCTCTGAAAGTACATTGAGCCTCGCGCGACCATCTTCGCTGCGCTTGGTGTCATGGGTTGAGAGACACGAGAGTGCATATGGCCACAACTGCTGACGAGCGGAAAAAAATTCGTGCAATGCGTCAGGCGAAACTCCAAACCGATCCGGCTCGCCTCCCACTTCATTGAGAGAAGCCAGGCGATTGAAAACATAGAATGTCGTGTCTTCGATGCCCTTGGCCGTTACTGGAGCCGTAAGCTGCTGAAATTTGCCGGCAAATTGAATCGCTGCATCACTGTCTGACGATTCGCGTTCGGCCGATAGCAGCGTATTACGGATGAAATGAAAGACTTCCGCCTCAATTTGCGGATTTCGTTCAATGGCTCTCCGGAGGGCCAAGTCGATGTATCGAACATCCATCTCGCTCGAACCATGCTGACTGATATACGAGCGATAGACCGGGAAACAGGCGATGATCTCCCGCAGGCCATCGGTTAAACCGGCAAGCGTGAAATCCCGCGTGTTGCGGTCACTTTCGGCGATTTGATGGAGTCGGCCCGCGAGCATCCGCAACTCGCTGGCAAACGATGCCTGAAGGACCTGCCGCTTGTTGCGGTAGACGATGTCTCCATATGAGGTCGAGTCGCCGGTCCATTCGTGATAGAGACGTGAAAACAATTGCTCGTTGGCTCCATCGACATATAAGCCATTGAGCATGTTGAGAAAATCGTAGCCGCTGGTTCCGTGGATGCCCCAGTCACGTGGCAGCGGCTCGCCCGCCGCCAGGATTTTTTCGGCGACGACGTAGAGGGGCCAGGCCGATTGATTAGCGCCGCCTTTCTCCATTGCCTCATCGCGATAACCATCCAGCGCCCGCTGATCGAATTCTTCCCAATTGACATCCGCGAGTTCATTACGCTCCGCGCAAACCTTTTTGGCGATCTTCCGCAGATAAGCGCGCTGCAATCGGAGAAAATACTGATGAGGATCAAACAATCCGTCCGGATGGTCGATGCGGAGGCCGGCGATTTTTCCCTCTGCGAGCCAGCCGAGAATGCGCTCATGGAATTGCACGAAAACGTCCGGCCGTTCCATGCGCAACGCGGCCAGATCGTTGATATCGAAAAAGCGCCGGTAATTGATCTCATTAGATGCGACCCGCCAGTAGGCAAGGCGGTAATGCTGCTCCTCGAGCAATTCGTGCAGGGCATCAAAGCTTGAAGGATCGCCTGGGGTTCCATTCAGGCTGGCGAGGGCCTGATCGGTCGAAGTCTTCTCATACGACTGCGGCGCAACGGGAAATCGACGATCGTAGTAGCAAATGAAGAACTTCCCCTGCTCATGTTTCAGTTGAAGCTGTCCTTGCTCAAGCACCGTGCCATATGGCTGCCCGAGCAGGGGTAAGAGAACCTTGTCGCGCAGTTCCGGTCGATCAGGCTGCCACCAGGTGATGTCAAAAAAATTGCTGTAATTTGAAGCGGTACCGTTCTCCAGTACATCGTTCCACCAGGGATTGTCGTTGGTCGCGACGCCCAGATGATTGGGCACTGTGTCGAGGATCTGCCCCATGCCGTGCTGCTTGAGCGCATCGACAAACTCAGCGTAATCCTGCTCGCTTCCGATTTCCGGATTCAGCTTTGTCGGATCGACCCCGTCGTAGCCATGCAGGCTGCCGGCGCGCGCCTTCATGTAGGGCGATGCGTAAACGTGGGTGATACCAAGATCGTGCAAATATGGAATGATGGCGATCGCATCGCGGAAGGTGAAGCCGGCGTGAAATTGAAGCCGGTAGGTGGATTCGGGAAACTGCCGCTGCTCGGCAACCCGCTTGAGAACTTCTGCAATCAATTGGTCGAGGGCTGCCATAGAAAAAGGATCCATCCGGTCTGATCGCTGTTACTTCTTAATGCGCTGTCGTTCGCGCGCATGGTCAGGGTCGCGTTCGTCGATGCCACATCGCGCCGGCTGAAGAACGACCGCCGAATGGCCCGGCAGCCACCAGTTTTCTTCGCTGTCCAGTGGAATCGTTCCGTGTCCACCATACTTGGGATCCTCGCTGGACCATTGGACCCGCCACGTGCATCCCAGCGCTGGCGCCAGCAGTGGCTCCGGCGCGATCTCAAGATGATGATCGCCATCAAAATTGAACATGGCCAGCCGATCGTTCCCGTCGCTGCTGAAGTACCTTAGGCAGAAGCTGCGTGGCCCCAGCACCGCGCCATCCAAGCCGCCTGGCCATCGCCCGCGCAGCGCCGGCTCCGATCGCCGCAGGCGCAGCAGATCGCGGTAAAGCTGATAGATCTCGGCATGAAAAGGCTTGGTTCTCTCCGACAAATCCACCTTGCAGCGCTCGAACGTTTTGATGTCGGACGGGTCGGCGAACCTTTCTTCCATCCCCGGGCTGGCGGCGCTGGGAAATTGCTTGAGAAACTCTGCCCGCCCCTTGCGAATCAGTCGATTCAACTCGGCATTGTGGTCCGCGAAGAAGTAAAAACCCGACGATGCGGCAAATTCCTGCCCCTGAAAGAGCATCGGCGTGCCGGGCATCAACAGCAGCAGTGCCACCATGGCACGGTAATGGCCCGGTCCGCACATCTGGTGCGTACGCAGGCCCTGCGGCAAATTCGCCACTTGATCGTGGTTCTCAATGAAGTTTACAAAAGCCGAGGGCGCAAGATCGTACGTCGGCGTACCCCGCCGCTGCTTTTGCCATCGGTAGCGCTGGCCTTGAAACAGATATCCGAACTTGGCCGCCGAGATGAATTCCTGGGGCTGACCCCGGTAATCTGAGTAATAGGCCTCCCGTCGGCCCGTGAGCATCACCAACGCGCTGTGATGGAAGTCATCGTTCCAGAGCGCATCCATGCCATACCCGCCCTTTTCCCGCGGGCGAACGATTGTCGTGTGCTGTGGCTCATTTTCGTTGACGAGATAAATGCTGCGCTTTCCCGCCGACCTTCGAGCTGTGGCAGCCACTGCAGCGAGGATATGCTCGCGCGAGCTGTCGTAGATGTTTTGCGTGGCGTCGAAACGAAATCCGTCCAGAT
The DNA here is from genome assembly GCA_025450555.1 of Tepidisphaeraceae bacterium. Lineage (GTDB taxonomy): Bacteria > Planctomycetota > Phycisphaerae > Tepidisphaerales > Tepidisphaeraceae > JANWHF01. The sequence continues at coordinate 18,989 of JANWHF010000011.1, forward strand.
GATATTCCTCGATCCAGTGGCGCGCGTTGGAGATAAAAAACTCGCGCACGGGCGCCGAGTTTTCGCCATCGTAGTTGATCGCTTCGCCCCAGTCGGTTTTGTAATGGTCGGTGAAATAATCGGGCGAGAATTCCTTGAGATAATTGCCGTCGGGGCCGAAGTGGTTGTAGACGACATCAAGAATTACGCCGAGCCCGATTGCGTGGGCATGATCGATGAATTTGCGAAAATCATCGGGCTGACCATAGAGATGCGTGGGCGCAAAAAAGTTTACCCCATCATATCCCCAGCCAAACCGCCCCGGAAAATCGGCAACAGGCATCACTTCCACGCATGTGACGCCCAGTTCCTTCAGTTCGTTCAATTGCTCCTGCGCCGCGGCAAAGGTGCCCTCAGGCGTGAAGGTGCCGATGTGCATCTCATAAAGCACCTGCCCTTCGGGCGAGATGCCCCGCCAGCCGTCATCGGTCCAATGAAATGTTGAAGGATCGACAATCTGTGATGGCCCGTGCGGGCCGCTGGGTTGAAATCTGGCTGCGGGGTCCGGCAACAGCAGATCGCGCCCATGGAAGCGAAATCGGTAGAGCATGCCCGGCCGCGCGTCAGCCGATTTACCGGAAAAATATCCGCCGGTCTCGCGCTCGAGCTTGAGTTCGGGAAGGGCTCCATTCTCGAAGACAACCACAGCCTCGTTGGCGCGCGGCGCCCAGAGGCGGAAATGCACGCCCTGCCCGGGTAGAACTTCCGCGCCGATGGGTAACCTGCGAAAATAGCTGCTTTCGGCCGTGCGGGCCGGCTGAGTCGTAGTCATGATAAAAGGCGCTACCGCACGAGCGGCGGATCGTTCGCCACGGGCTGATTGGCACGTCGTGCTTCGCGCCGCAACATTTCGATCTGAACTGCAGTCATCTCCCGGCCGGCTTCGCCCGGCTCAGTCGTCCGCAATAACGCCAGGCTCCTTCCAAACAGTGGATATTTATCCCCTCCCCGGCACATCCACAAAGGCAGCTCCGCGTCGGCCGTGTCAATCAGCACTTCCCATACATGCTCGGGCTTGGTCGCGGGCAATGTGAAAGGAATCTCTTCCCAATGCGCATTGAGCAGCAGGAGCAGCGTGTCGCCGACGATGGCCTCGCCGCGCTCGTCCACTTCGTTCATCACATCGCCGGCGAAGCGCACGCCCAGGCATCGAACGTATGGCGCGTTCCAGGCCTGGTCGCTCATTTCGGTGCCGTCCGGACTGAACCAGGAAATATCCTTGATCTCGGAGCCGCGGATCGATCTGCCCAGGAAGAACTTGCGTCGCTGTAGCACCGGCTGCTCGCGCCAGATCCGAGCACATTTGCGTACAAATTCCAGAAACCCTTTCTGCCGCTCGTCAAGCTCCCAATTGACCCACGTGAGTTCATTGTCCTGGCAGTAGGCGTTGTTGTTGCCCTGCTGTGAATGGCTCAATTCGTCGCCGCCGAGAATCATCGGTACGCCTTCGGAAAACAAAAGCGTCGCGATCAAGTTGCGCTTCTGCCGCTCGCGCAGAGCGATGATGTTCTGATCCTCAGTGGGCCCTTCAGCGCCGCAATTCCAGCTATTGTTGTCATCGGCGCCGTCGCGATTGTTTTCGCCGTTGGCTTCGTTGTGCTTGTGGTCGTAGCTGACCAGATCCTGCAAAGGGAAGCCGTCGTGGCAGGTGATGAAATTGATGCTGGCATACGGCTTTCGTCCATCTTCCTGGTATAGGTCGCTGCTGCCGGCCAACCGCGTGGCAAACTCGCTGGCCAGGCCGCCATCACCTTTCCAGAATCTGCGCATCGTGTCGCGATATTTACCGTTCCATTCGGTCCAGAGAACGGGGAAATTGCCGACCTGGTAGCCGCCCGGACCGACATCCCAGGGCTCTGCGATCAGCTTGACCTGCGAGATGATCGGATCCTGGTGGATGATGTCGAAAAACGCGCCCAGACGATTCACCTCATGAAGCTCGCGGGCCAGTGTGCTGGCCAGATCGAAGCGGAACCCATCGACGTGCATTTCGGTGATCCAATAGCGCAGGCTGTCCATGATGAACTGCAGCACGCGGGGGTGGATCATGTTCAGCGTGTTTCCGCAGCCGGTGAAATCGGTGTAATAGCGTTTGTCATCCGCCAGGCGGTAATAAGACGCATTATCGACGCCGCGGAAGGAGAGCGTCGGCCCCATCTGGTTGCCTTCACAGGTGTGGTTGTAGACCACGTCGAGAATCACTTCGATGCCGGCCGCGTGCAGGGCTCGCACCATCATCTTGAATTCCTGCACGCTCTTGCGGGGCGAATGATTCGAGGCATAAGCCAGGTGCGGCGCGAAAAACCCGAGCGTGTTATATCCCCAATAATTGGTCTGGCCGCGCTCAACCAGATGGCGATCGTTCAGATGGAAGTGGACCGGCATCAGCTCGACGGCTGTCACGCCCAGGCTCAATAGGTGATTGACAAATGGCTCCGATGCGATGCTGGAATAGGTGCCGCGGCGATCTTCGGGAATGTCCGGGTGCCGCATGGTGATGCCGCGCACGTGCGCCTCATAGATCAGCGTCTTATGCCAGGGTATGCGAGGCGGGCGATCGTCGCCCCAGGTAAAGGCTGTGTCGAGCACCGCCCCAAGAGGGCAAACCGCCGCATTGTTACGATCATCGAATGACAGATCGTCTTGACCGACCTTGTAGCCAAAGAGCGAATCGTCCCATTTCACATCCCGGCCGATTGCTTTCGCATACGGGTCGAGAACGATTTTGTTGGGATTGAAGCGGTGCCCGGCTTTTGGGTCATAAGGTCCATGGATGCGATATCCGTAAAGTTGCGCCGGTTCCACATCGGGCAGGTAGCCATGCCAGACGAAATCGGTTTGCTCCGGCAGGCGAATGCGCTGCGACTCGGCCTCAGCATCGACAGAATCAAACAGGCATAATTCGACCTGTGTCGCGTGCTCGGAAAAGATGGCAAAATTGACGCCCGCTCCGTCCCACGTAGCGCCAAGTGGATAAGGCCTTCCGGGCCAGACTCTCATAATTTCTGCCTTTATTTATCATCCCTGCCGGCCCCCGCTCCGCCGCGGAGAATTCCATCAGGCAACGGACTCAGGCAAAGCGAATGCCGGAAGAGGTTAATCATGATTCGGCAGAAGTTTTGCACGGCTCGACCCCACTCATGGAGGAAAAAACGGACAAATCGACGCCTTCAACTGTTTCTACGCCACGATCATCAGGCATTCTTCTTCATATCAGTTCACTGCCGTCGCGATATGGAATAGGAGACTTTGCTTCAGCGCAGGGTTGGCTGAAACGGCTTCAGGAGGCCCGTCAATCCTGGTGGCAGATGCTGCCCCTTGGCCCGCCTGGCGCAGGCGATTCACCCTATCAATGTTTCTCTGCATTTGCGGGAAATCCTGATCTGATCAGTCCTGATCTGCTCGCTACCGATGGGCTTCTCCGCAAATCGGCCTTACAAACGCCGCGATTTCCAGAATCGCGAGTCAGCTATGCAAGGGTACGGCGGTTCAAGCGATGGCTGCTATCCGCCGCTTTCGAACGATTCTCAAATGGCGGCCGCTTGCGGCTTCGCGCCCAATTCGAAGAGTTCGGCGCCACCAACGCCAATTGGCTCAATGACTACGCGCTGTTCATGGCCATCAAAGAGGCGCGTGCGGCGGTCAGTTGGATGGATTGGCCGAAAGATCTTGCGCGCCGGAGTAAGTCTGCCATCACATCGGCGCAAAATGAGCTGCGAGATTCGGTCGAAAGATTGAAGTTCGAGCAGTTCTTATTTTTCCGGCAACTCAAAGCGCTGCGCGATCGCGCGAGAGAAGCCGGCGTGCGCCTCATTGGCGATATTCCGATCTTCATTTCCGCCGAGTCCAGCGACGTTTGGGCAAATCCGCATCTGTTTTTGCTCGATCGAAATCGCCGGCCCAAGTTCGTCGCGGGCGTTCCGCCCGATTGCTTTTCCTGCACCGGCCAGCGCTGGGGTAATCCGGTTTACAATTGGCGGGCGATGAAGGCTGACGGGTTTCGATGGTGGATCAATCGGACGCGCGCTGCGTTGGCGCAAGCCGACTTGGTCCGGCTGGATCATTTCCGCGGCTTTGCCGCCTATTGGCAGATTCCCGCTGAAAATCCGACAGCTGAATTTGGAAAGTGGGCGCGCTCACCCGGCGGCGAGCTATTTGAGGAGATGAAGCAAGCGATTAGGAGCTTGCCGTTCATCGCGGAGGATTTGGGGTTGATTACGCCGGATGTGGAACGTCTGCGAGATCGCTTCGAAATGCCCGGGATGCGCGTGCTGCAGTTTGGCTTTGGTTCCAGCGAGAACCCGCATTCGCCGCACAATTACGTACGCAACTGCATCGCCTATACCGGCACGCACGACAACGATACGACCGTCGGCTGGTGGAAATCGCTTGAGCGCGATAAACGGCGCGACATTGAACGCTATGCGCCCGGCGCGCTGCGCGACATTGCATGGACGCTCATACGCTTGGCCTGGGCTTCGGTTGCTGGGATCGCGATTGCACCGATACAGGACATCCTACGGTTCGGCAGCAGTGCGCGCATAAATCTGCCTGGCACGGGCACCGGAAATTGGCAATGGCGCATGCCCATGCGTGCGCTCGGTGGGCACTGGACAGTAAAGCTGGCTGAAATGACAGAAAGGTATGGCCGGAGAGCATCATGGGGCCATGTGGAATGAGGGAGAGCGATGGGCCGCCCCCCCAGCGGCTCCACGCTTTGTCTCATTCAAGGCAACCAATTTCGATTCGACTTCAAACAGAGTGCGCTCAAGACTCCCGCGCAATTCCGGCGAGATTCCTTCCATCTTCAAAATGTCCAGCAATCGCGCCCGACGATGGTCCAGCGCCTCAAACTGATCCCTCAATGTTGCATAAGCCACGAACTCGCTCCTTCATCCCGCATGGCAACAGCCTTTGATCGAGATACGTCGGAGGCGATGGTTCAGGTTCGCGCGATTGTCTTTTAAATTTTTAGTTCATTTCGGACGCCTGCTGCGCCGCACATTCTCATTGGATGAGCCCGTGCCGCTCTGTTTGACGGTGGAAGCGCTGCGCTCATGAGCGGGCTCGGCTGTTGAATACGCCCCGCCTGTCTTTCCTTTCGCAAACTTGGGCGAAACGCGATCGTCGATTCGATCCTGGCCCGGCGCCGACTGTCCAGTCCGCCCGGTTCGACCCGCCGCCCGCTGCTTCTTGTCGTTCAACGACGCATTCCGATGCGAATTTGCTTGCTGTCCCATAGATGATGCTCCTGAAAACTGGGTTGGTCTGGCCTCCCGCAATGGTCGGGCCGCGAATCGGGTGTTTTTTAAAGCGGTCCAACGCGCTGCAGATGAATTCGGTGACGGTGCCGCTCTTGACCGCCGCCTAAAATTGGGCGGTGGCCGCGACGCTTCAACAGTTTGCTCAAGTCAACGACGCGGTGGCGGCCACGCCTTCCAAGCTTCAAAAACAGGCGATCCTTGCGGAGTACCTCAGGAGTCTGAACGATAGCGATTTGCAGCTGGCGGCGCGCTTTGCCGAAGGGCGGGTTTTTGCGGCGACCGATGAGCGGGTGCTCTCGGTTGGCGGAGCGATGATTTGGGATATCGCACAAGCCATTACGGGACTGCGCGGTGATGTGCTGGGGCCGATGGTGGTCCGTCATGGCGAGATCGGAGAAGCACTGGCACAAGTCTGGCCGGCGGATTTGAGCGCGGTGGCGCCGGCCGATCAAAGTGATGATGACCTGTTGGCTGCGGTTCAACCTGTCACGAAATCTTCAATTACGTTGAATTCGGGTGAAGCGCTGACTCTGCAAGAGCTTTCTGATTCCTACGATCGCATCGCGGATGCGCGGGGAGTCGAGCCGAAGCGGGCGATTCTTTTTGATCTGTTTCTGCGATGCCGGACGGGGCGTGAAGCGGCCTATCTGACCAAGGTCATCTTCGGCGATCTGCGCATCGGCGTTCAAGAGGGCGTGCTCCAGGCGGCAATCGCAAAAGCATCGGGAAAGACGCTGGCACAGATTCGCCAGTGTCAATTTCTCGTGGGCGATCTGGATGAAGTGGCGGTCTTGGCGCGCAACGATGCGCTGGATGCGGCGCGATTCCGGCTCTTTCATCCGATTCAATTCATGCTGGCTACGCCGCAGGATTCGGCGGACATCGCGGCGCAGACCATGGCGGGGCGAACTTATTTTGCGGAAGACAAGCTGGATGGAATTCGCGCGCAGATGCATCGGTCAGGGAACCGAATTGCGATCTTTACGCGAACGATGGATCGAGCCGACGAAAGTTTTCCCGAAGTGGTCGAGTCCATCGAGAAAGTCCCAGGCGAGTTTCTTCTGGATGGCGAAATTGTTCCATTTCGGGATGGCAAAGTCCTGCCTTTCGCTCATCTTCAGAAACGGCTTGGCCGAAAGAAGATCAGCGCGCAGATACGGCGAGACAATCCGTTGGCCTTCATTGCTTTCGATATCCTCTATCAGGATGGCCAGCTTCTGGTCGATTGCCCACTGCAAGAGCGGCGCGCTCGTCTTGCAAAACTTGCTGACTCTGCGCCCAGCCTGTTGACGGTGACGCAGACTCAAGTTTCGACAGCGGCTCATATCTCAGTCGCTTTTGATGCTGCGCGCTCGCGCCGCAACGAGGGAATCGTGCTGAAGGATCCGCAGTCGCGATATATGCCTGGCCGACGCGGGCAGGCGTGGCTCAAGCTTAAGACGCACCTGCCGACGATCGATTGCGTGGTGACGGCAGCCGAGTACGGAAATGGGAAAAGGCGAAACGTATTGAGCGATTACACCTTTGCCGTCTGGACAACAGATCCCGCGGACCCTGCCGCCCGCCTCGTGAATGTCGGCAAGGCCTACAACGGTGTGACCGATGCCGAAATTGCGCAATTAACCGAGCTCTTCCTTTCCATTGCGACCGCTTCAAACGGGAGGGTGTTCGCAGTGCAACCCAAGATCGTGCTGGAAATTGCGTGCGATCAGATCCAGCGCAGCACCCGACACGAAAGCGGTTTTGCCTTTCGATTTCCGCGGATCAAGCGGATCCGGTGGGACAAACGGCCGGAGGATGCGGACCATCTCGCGCGAGTGCGAGAGATTTACGAGTCCACCCATAACTTCGGCTACCTTAACGAGTTATCCAATCCGGAACCTGTCGAGCCCACCCTTTTTGATTGACGGTCGGCTGATCACTGCTGCATCTCATTGTCAAATTGTCCGGCAGAATGTGCGCGGGGCCATCGTTGGCTGAAATTCTCGATTGGCACGCGAGTTGTGGTGACACATATCGAATTACTGCTGCCGAAGTGTGAGCGATCCGTGTGGAGACGCGGCGCCGGCAGACAGGGAAGGATGGACCACCATGACTTTTTCATTGATCGCAATCGAAAATAATCTGCCCAAGGTTGTCGGCACGGTCTGGGCATCAGATGAATCATCCGCGCGGATTCTTCCGCAAGTGCTGGCCGAATCACAGGCACGAGAGATTTCATTAAGGCGGGAAGAAGATCGGGAGATCCCTCTGCGGATCGTTCAGCGTGAGCCGTTCTGTTGTTAGATCTAAATGTAGACGCGGCGGGTGTAGACCCACCATTCAATGATTAGCAGCGGCAGCGCGCCGAAGGCGACAATCCACCACCACAATTCAAGGCGAGCCTTGGCTCCCCCCGCCGCTTCGACCGGCGCGTTGATGTCGCCGGGCGCATGGTCAGCGGGCAGTAGGTTGCTTTCGTTGGCATCGAGCAGGTTGACCGCCATTTGCTCATATTGCGGAATGGGCGGTGATGTCGTGTAAAGCCCCACACGATTCATCGCCGGCAACGCAAAATCCCCGGTGGCTGGAACGGGCACTTTCTGCGGACCCTCGGGGCCATTGAGCGTTACGACTGCTGGATTTCCCGCTCGCTGAAGATTCACGCGCGGAATGGTCGGCGTAGCGCCGGGCGAGAAAGATTGCCGCACGTCCATGTCGCTGCCGACGGCCAGGTATTGCATCGCGTTGTGCAGGAAGATCGGGAAACTCACCTTCAGCGGCCAATTGCTCTGAAGACAGTCGAACGCCACGATCAGATTCGTGCCTCGGGCCGTGCGATTCATCACCAGCAGCGGCCCCTTGAGCCCATCGATCAAAACCTCGGCGTCCTTCGGGACATCCAGCTTGGTCGCCTCGGCAATATAAAGCTTACCCAGGTCAAGGTCTTTGAGAATTGGATGATCGCGCTTCCAATCCAGGATGCCAACGTCTTCCAAGTATGCCGTCTGACCTGAAGGAGTCTTGGCGACCTTCACCTTCGTGTCGTCCGGCAACTCGCCATGTTTCCCATTGAGAAAGTAGATGAAATTTCCTGAAGGCGGCAGCACTTTGGGGTTGTAGCGATCAAAAATATAGACGTCGTAACGATTGCGTTTGTCGGTCGAGAGCGATTCGTAAACATCCGGATGAAGCACATCGGGATTCTTCAAGCCGAGCTGATTGATCGCTTTCTCAAGAAAGAAATTGCCTTCGGTCACCAGCAAGACCGAGAGTGACCGCGGCGGCGGCACTACCACTTGCGCGATGTCGTCCGCAAAAAGCCCATCCCCATCGCGTTTCATTTGCTCGATTTTCAGCACGGCGGAACTTGTGACGTCCAAGTTGAACGTAACGCTATTTAACTCGGCGCGCCCACCGTTGTGTTCGTACTTGTCGCGCTCATCGCGATCCCAGCGATCGGGAAGGAGAAAAGTGCTCTGTGAACGGTTCCCGTTCACCTCGACCACTTCATTATCCACGCTGAGCTGCACCGGCACTTCGACCGGGTCGGGGCCAAAATTGGCCAGCCGGGCGAAAACCTGCACTTCGGTCGGACGCTCGTAATTCCGCTTAGCGCTCAGTGCCACGATTGCGACGTTGCCCGTCTTATCGGAGCCCATTTTTTCAAAATGAAGCTTGCCACGAAGTGTCACGTCGTTCGCATCACTCGCTCGCCCATCGGAATAGAGATAAACATCAGGCGGATCGATGCCCGGCCGATACTGCTCTGGATCAAAGTTCATCTGGGCATCGGCAAGCTGATAGCCCAATTTTATTCGCGTGACGCGGTCGGTCGGCTCGATCCGATCAATGGCTGTTTTCAGGGCAGCCTGGTCGTGCGTCAGCGGTTGAAGCGTTTCAGCAGAATCATCGAAAGCGATGACCATCGCCGTTCCGTTCTTCGGCATGGAATCGACCAGGTCGCGCGCTTCGCGCTTCGCCTGTTCGAGACGGGTTTCTTTTGCTCCGGTATCTCGCGCATTCATCGAAGCGGAGCGGTCGATCAGGATGACATTCATCTTGCCCGGCGGCGGGCGATGGTTGGCGACTGGGCGCGAAAAGGACAGCAGCAAAAGCATCAGCAGGATCAGTTGCAGCAGCAAAAGCAGATTTCGTCGCAATCGTTGAAACGGCGAATTGACCTGAAGATCCTGGATCGCCTTTTTCCAAAGAAAAGTGGAACTGACCGGCATCTCCCGGCGGCGCAGCTTGAGGAAATAGAGGATGAGCAGCGCCGGAATGACCAGCGCCGCCGCCCCGGCGGCGTACCACTTATTCAGAAATACCGGGAACCAGGACATGCTTCTTCAAAGCCTTCTGAATCTCCGCGGCCATCAACCTAGCAGCCCGCGCTCGCGCAGGTAATTCAATACCAATGTGCTGAATGGCACCGCCGTGCTGGTGAATAGATACGTGCCTCCGCGGCGCGTGATGTAATCCTTCAGCGAAAGACAATATGCGTTGAGATTCGCCTTGTATTGCTTGATCAGCGGCTGCGTGATCGACACCTCCGCCATGTCGTCGTCTTCCATATCGCGGAGCTTCAGGTCACCTTGAAGATCGGGTTCGATTTCCTGCGGAGAAAGCACTTGCACGCAGAATAGATCGTATTTGCCACCCGCCACGTAACGAAGCCCATTCTCGTAGCCGCCCTTGTCAAAAAAATCGGACAGCACGACGCAAACGCCCTTCTGACGATGGGACAGGGCAAATTTCTTACAGGCTTCAGCCAGGTGGCTCGGCCCATTGGGCGTGAGCTTCTCGACAAAGTCGACCATCTGGGCCACGCGCCGGCGGCCGCGCATGGCCCCGGTCTCGCCGACGATGCCATCCGCCATCGCGGCGATGGTCACGCGGTTGTAGTTCACCAGGCCGATGTATCCCAAGGCCGCCGCCACCTGCTTCAAATAATAGGCTTTGTTGGGATTTCCATAATCGCAGCTTTTGCTGACATCGAGCAGCACGTAAAGCGAAAGATCTTCCTCTTCCAGAAACAGCTTGAGAAAGAGTCGATCGAGGCGGGCATAGATGTTCCAGTCGATGAAGCGAAGGTCGTCGCCGACCACGTAATTTCGGAAGTCGGCAAATTCGACGCTCTGGCCACGCCGCTTGGAGCGCCGCTCGCCTTTCATTTTCCCCGCCAGCAGCTTTCGCGACATGACGTCGAGCTGGTCGAGCTGCGCCATGAAGCCGCTTTCAAGCAGAGTGCCGGGCTTGGACGGAGTTGGAGTGGCTTGAACGGTCATTCAAATCAACTTCGGCTAAGAGTTTTCCCCGGCTGTCGTATCGCGGCACGAAGTTCCCATTGCTCCAGAAGTCGTACGAATCGGGTATCAGGGTTGGATTTGCCAATCGCAGCAAGGGCACTCACTGCCTCGGCAACGCTTCGTCCAGTATGCCAAAGATAGGCCACAGTCATTGCCGGCGCCCGAACCGAACCGGCCGAGCAGTGGATCAAAACCTTTCCCGTCTTTCGTCCCGCATCGACAAAGGCGCAGGCTCGCGCGACCTGTTTCCGAAATGGAGGATCGGGGCTGATGGTCGGCAACAGGAAATATGAAAACAGTCCGTCAAAGTAGCAATCCACTTCCGGCGCGCAGTTCACCACATGGGTGATCCCATGCCGGCGCAACTCATGCAGATTGCTGGCGTCGCGAGCATTCCCGACGAACAGATTTTCCAGGCATTGAATCATTAAACATGGCCCCCGCTCTTGCCCACTGGGGGAGGACAAATCTCCATTGCTTATTGTACGCCAAACTGTGTTCATGGTGCCAGCATCGATCTCCCGCCCTCGGTGCGCCGGGCGAGGGCTGGGGAGGGGGCCGTCGATTTATCGCGAGCTCAGAAGACCCCCACCCTGACCCTCCCCCGGCGTACCGGGAGAGGGAATTAGGCACTTGCCGCCGATGATGTCAGGCGCGCCGCTCGAACTCCCTCGTGAAGGTGGACGTTGCCGTTTGCCGCTACTTGCAGGCCCGAGCATTATTCTTCGAATCTCGACACGAGCTCCAGAAACATCCGCATCCCCACCGCCAGCGTCGCATCGGTAAAGTCATAATGGTCGCTGTGCAGCGGCGGATATTCATTGCGATCAGCCGGCTCGACGCCGACAAAAAAGAAGCAGCCCGGCACCTGCTCCAGGTAGTAGGCGAAATCTTCGCCGCCCATCGATGGGCGGGGAACCATCAGAAAGCGGTCCGAGCCAAAGACGCTTCGGGCTGTCGCAGCGACATAGTCGGCCCTCGCCGGGTCGTTAATGGTGGGCGGATAGCCTTCAATCCAGTTGAACTGGAGCTCGCAATTGTTGGCTTGTGCGATTCCGCTGCACCGCCGCTCGATGGCGGCCTGAATTTTGTTTCGCGATCCGCTGTTCAAGGTGCGCGCGGTCCCCTCAATCGTCGCCGTATCGGGGATGACATTGACGGCTGTCCCCGCGTGGAATGAGCCGACGGTGACCACCGCACTATCGGTTGGATCGAACTCCCGGCTGACAAACTGCTGGAGATTCAAAACTGCTTCCGAGGCGGTCACGATCGGATCAACGCCCAGGTGCGGATAGGCCCCATGGCATCCTCGCCCCGTAAACGTGGCTGAAAAAACATCCGTTGCCGCCAAAAGGACTCCGGGCTTGGTCGCGATCATGCCCACCTTCAGCCCCGGCCAACCATGTAGGCCAAAGATGGCGCGAACCTTCGGCCCGATCCGGCCATCGAGGACGCCGGCGCGAATGAGTCGCTCGGCTCCTCCGCCGCCCTCCTCGGCCGGCTGCCAAAGAAGCTTCACGCAAACGGGCAGCTCGCTTGCGATGGGATGCAGAATCCCCGCCACTCCGGCGAGCGTCGCGGTATGGCCGTCGTGGCCGCAGGCATGCATACACCCTCCATGGGTGCTGGAATATGCAAGCCCAGTCCTTTCGAAAATCGGCAGCGCGTCGATGTCGGCACGCAGGGCAACACAGGGTTTTTTTGCATCTCCAATGATGGCGACGGTTGCCGTCGGCGCATCGGGAACGCCATCGATATGGGCAATGCCCAGGTCGCTCAACTCCGATCGCAGCATCGCGGCGGTCTGAAATTCCTCGTACCCCAATTCAGGGATTTGATGCAGACGATGCCGTAAGTCCGCAACGCGCGGCAGGGCTTTTTCAATGGAAGCTTGCAAGGTCATTCAATGAGGCTACGCCCCCGCCTGCCGGGCATCAAGCTTGTAGGATGCACGGTTTGACGGTGCCAGGAATCGGAGGGGTTATTAGAATCGCGGCTGATGGTTTTCCACATATTTGCTTATGTCTCGATTGGGATCGTCCTGTTTCTCCTCTTTTTGATTTTATTCGAGCCGAGCCTGCCTTATTCGGCGGCGCCGATCGATTGCGACCTTTCCTCCAACCAGTTTGTCTGCCTGCTGAGTGCCGTCAGCGATGCGCAGCTCCATGAGCGAAGCTCGATCGAGCCATTCGTCGGAGGCGATTCGTTTTACGAAGCAGAGCTAGAGGCGATTCGCGCCGCTCAACAAAGCATTCATCTCGAAGCGTTCATTTTTCATCCCAGCCCAATCGGCGATCGATTTCTCGATGCGCTCTCTGAACGGGCAAAAGCCGGAATTGATGTTCGCCTGGTCATCGATTGGATCGGCAGCCTTCCAACGCCCAACCGCTATTTCGATGGACTGCGCAAAGCAGGAGGCAAAGTTTCCTGGTATCAGCCCTTGCGCTGGTACACGTTCAAGCGGTTCAACAATCGCACACACCGTGAACTGCTAGTGGCCGATGGCAAAATCGGATTCATCGGCGGAGCCGGCATCGCATCACACTGGATCGGCGGGGACAAGGGCAAGCCACCCTGGCGCGACATGATGTGCCGGGTCAGGGGCGAGCTGGTCATCGGGTTGCAAAGTTGCTTTGCGGAAAACTGGCTGGAGACGACCGGACAGATTTTGGATGTATCGCGCGAGTTTCCCGATTGCGGATGCGATGAGCCGGAGGCGACTCAAAAAGTCCAAGGCGATGATTCGCGGCCGGCCCGGGGCATGGTGGTGATCAGCACGCCATCGGCGGCGCGATCATCTCGCGCGCGGGTGCTGTTTCAAGTGCTGATGGCGTCGGCACGCAAGACGGTTTACATCAATTCGCCTTACTTTCTTCCCGACCGCGCCGCCCGCTGGCAGATGATCCAGAGTGTGCGCGAGCGCGGTGTGCGGGTCGTCGTCATCGCGCCGAACAATTACAACAACCATTACATTGCCCGGACCGCCAGCCGGCGCGTCTATGGGCAGCTCATTCAAGGGGGCGTGGAGATTCACGAATATCAGCCATCCATGATTCACAAGAAGGCGATGGTCGTGGATGGCCAGTGGAGCGTCATCGGCTCGACCAACTTCGACCACCGCTCCTTTGGACTCAATGACGAAGTCAATCTGGCCGCGTACGACCCGGGCCTGGCTCAATCCCTGGAGCGGGACTTTCATAATGAGCTATCGCAAAGCCAGCAAATCACCTATGAAGCCTGGAGACGTCGGCCCCTGCACGAAAAGCTCTTTTCATTCATTGGTTTGTTGCTTCAACGACAATCTTGATGAAAATTGCCTTGCGAAATCCCTTACACCACCAGTAACCGGCGACGGTATAAAGGCGGCAGGAGTTTCATGCTCGACTCAATCGATCACGTCAATATTGTCGTCTCCGATCTGGATCGCATGGCCGATTTCTATACTCGTCTCCTGGGCATGAAGATCACGAAGCGTGTGAGCATCAGCGGGCCGTGGATCGACCTGACCGTCGGGCTGCGAAATGTTCGGGCCGATGTGATCTATATGGATCTGCCCTCGGGTCCGCGCATCGAGCTGATTCGATATAATCGCCCGTCGCATGAGCGACCCGAAGGTCTGGGGGAATCGAATATGCCTGGCCTTCGGCACCTGGCCTTTAAGGTCAGCAACATTGATTCAATCGTCGCATCGCTGAAACGGGAAGGCATCCATTTCTTCAGCGACGTGCAGCTTGTCCCCGATTCCCAGGTGACTTACTCGGGCGGCATGCGAAAATACCTGGCATACTTCCAGGACCCGGAAGGAAACCTGCTGGAATTGTGCGAATACAAATGAGCGGATCGTAGCACAGCCTTCCAGGCCGTGATTTGAAAGTCACAGGCTGGAAGCCTGTGCTACGCGGGCACAAGAATCCCATCGGTCGAAGAGAGGCCCACACAGGAATTAGAGCTATGGCTCGCTTTCACCTCGCCGGCATCAATCCATTTGGCCCCATCCTTGAGAAAGAAATGCGGGTGTCTGCGCGGCGCATGCGAACCTACCTGCTGCGCGTCGGATACCTCGGGTTTTTCCTGCTCCTGTTGTTCATGGTGTATTCCGCGTCGATGGACGATCGCGGCGCGGGCACGGCAAGGAACAGCCAGCGCGCCGCGGAGTTGGGATATGGGTTCTTCATCTGCTTTACCATGTTCAGCATCCTGGCGATGGGCATCATTGGACCAGTGCTGACCAGCACCGCCATCGGCTCGGAACGCATGCAGAAGACCATGCATGTATTGCTGATGACTCCTATCAGCGCGTGGCAGATTGTCGCCGGGAAGCTATTCAGTCGATTACTGATTGCTCTGATGCTATTGGGACTGAGCCTGCCGGCGCTGGCAGTGGTGCGACTCCTTGGGGGAATCGAAATCGAGCAAATGGTGGCGGTGCTTTGCGTGGCGGCGGCGCTGGCGCTGAGTTCCGCCGCTTTGGGACTGTTCTTTTCCACCATGATCAACCGCGCCTATGCGGTGATTCTTCTTTCGTATGCGGTTCAATTCATCATTTACATCATTCTGCCGGGTGTGATCACATCGATTGCCGTTGGAATGCGCGCGACGAGTTCGATTCGCATCACGGCGCTCATAACGGCATTCGATCCCTACTTCGTGGCGATGATCCTGGCGCAAGGAAACGGCAGAATGGGCAGCATGATGTTCGGGGGACAGATCTGGATCGAATGCGTGATCATCCAATGCAGCATGGCGGCCCTGCTTCTTCTGGCCAGCGCGTTGATCGTTCGACGCCGATCGCGAAGCGAAGGCGAGGCCTCGGCGATGATTCCATCGGTCGCTCGCGGTTTTCCCGTTGGCCCCCCACCGCTTCCTGCGGTTGCCGTGCCGGGAATCCCCGCGCCGCCCGCGTTAAGCGTGCCTGTCATCGCGCGCGAGAGCGGACGAGCGGTCAGCAATAATCCGATTCTCTGGCGCGAAATCCGCCGGCCGCTGATTCCCAAGCTCTGGCAGCGTCTGCTGGCGATCGTCGTGACCGCGTTCGTGCTGTTACTCTGCTATGCCACCCTGGCCTACAACGACGCGCTCAAAGAGCCCGAGGCCCAGATCTTTTTTGCCAATGTTTTTAACGCTGGCGCCTGGGTGATCGTGGCGGTGCTGTCGGCGACAGTTATCGCTCAGGAAAAGGAAGGCGACACGTGGACGCTGCTGATGGCCACCCCCGTGAGCGGTTCGGCCATCGTGTGGGGCAAGGCACTTGGAACGCTGCGACGACTTCAATGGCCGGCGGCGATCGTTCTCGTTCACTTGCTGATCTTCTGGATCGCGGGCGTGATTTCCCTGTCGGTGATTGGGCTGATCCTCTGGATCATCGTGACATTTAATAGCCTGTGGCTCGCAACAGGGATTTACTTCTCGCTGCGAATGCGGAACACGACTTCGGCTGTCGTATACAACCTGCTCATGGCGCCGCTGCTATACGGCTTGCCGTTCGGCATCCTCACAGTGATCTCGAATATGCATTATCCCCGGACCGGTTATGAGGACAATGTCGGTTGGTATTTTCCCTATTACTATCTCAGCAGCGGCATGCACGGATTGATTTACGCTCGTCACAACGCCTACTTTACCGATCCGTCGGGCCAAGGGACTTCCATTAACGCCGTCTTGCAAACAGCGATGTCAGTCGGCGGTTTGTACGTGATGGTATCTCTATTCATTCTGTTCTACATCAGCCGACGCCTGAATCGACTTGTGGGGCGCGCGGAGCAGATTGAACCGGTGCGGCGACAGAAAATGCGAGCCAATAGCGTGAGCCTTTAGGGCGTTTAGTCTCTAAACTCCCTTGACCATTTTCACTTCCACCTGGTCATTGCGCGAAAGATCGGCGAGCGTGCGCTTACCCACGATGGCTTTGATCAAGACCCGGCTGTCGGTGAATTGGCGGTCGTAGACGCGCGTATGGGACTCAATGAATGTCAGCAGCCGGCCGTTGGAAACATCGGCTTCGAGCGTCACATCAAGCTGCTGTCCGCGAACGGACGCGATGACCGCCTCGACCAATTCCGCCATGCCGGTGCCATGGCGGGCGCTAATGGGAATGGCCTGGGGATGAAGCGTGCGCCAGACGGGGTAAGCCTCCTGCCCTTCGTCGGTATCAATTTTATTGAGCAGAAGAATCTCCGGCCTATCCGATGCGCCGATGTCTTTGAGCACTTCATGCACGCTTTTGAACTGCTGCTCGGCATGCGGATGGCCAACATCCAGCACATGCAGCAGCAGGTCGGCATGCACCGCTTCTTCTAACGTCGCCTTAAAGCTGGCGACCAGGTTGTGCGGCAGATCGCGGACAAAACCGACCGTGTCGGACAACATCACTTCGGAGCCGCGCTCGATGCGCCAAGCGCGCGTCTTGGTATCGAGCGTGGCAAAGAGCTTGTCGTCGGCGTAGGTGCCGGCCGAGGTGAGCGTGTTAAAGAGCGTGCTCTTGCCGGCATTGGTGTAGCCGACGATGCAGACCGTGAAGTGCGCGCGATTGCGATCTTCAACCAGCCGACTCTTGCGCGCCTGGATCACGGAGATTTCGGATTTGAGATTTGATATTCGTTTTCGAACCAGCCGGCGGTCGGTTTCGAGCTGTGTTTCACCGGGGCCACGCGTTCCGATGCCCAGCCCCGATCCGCTGCCGGCGATGCGCTCGAGGTGGCCCCACATGCGGGCGAGGCGAGGATACGTATATTGCATTTGCGCAAGCTCCACCTGGAGCTTGGCTTCGTGGGTCTGGGCGCGGGTGGCGAAGATGTCGAGAATCAGCTCAGAGCGGTCGAGGATTTTCACGCCTTCGCCGCGCTCGGCGTCGATTTCTTTGTTGATAAGCCGTTCGAGCCCACCGATCTGACCCGGCGACAGGTCGTTATCAAAAATGACCACGTCGGCATTATGCTTTTTTGCCAGCTCGGCAATTTCCTTCGCCTTTCCGCTGCCGACGTACGTACCCGCATCCGGCTTCTGGCGGCGCTGAAGAATGGTTCCCACCACCTTCGCCCCTGCCGTTTTCACGAGCGATTCGAGCTCGCCCAGCGGCTCGCGCGGGTCGGCGGTCGAATCAGGGAGAATCACCCCCACCAGCACCGCTCGTTCCTGCCGGACCGACAATTCCGTTCGCTTTAGATCTGACAAAGAATCTCCTGCACGTTCCGCTCAATTGCCTCAAATCATGGACCGGATCGCATTATAGCACCGGCGTTCGTAGCACAGCCTTCCAGGCTGTGAACCGTGAATCACAGGCTGGAAGCCTGCGCTACGAAATCGCAAAGCCAAAAGGAATTCCCCCGCGCCCTACCCGCGAATGATCCGCGCCATGGCCTCGGCCAATTTTTCGGGCGTACACGAAAGAATATCCATGCCCACCTTCCGGCATTTGCCAGCAGTGGTTTTGTTGTATTCGGGCCGGGCTTCGTACCCCAGCGCGC